>JAMJFV010000043.1 GCA_023544495.1 ANME-2 cluster archaeon | reverse complement strand
CTTTGTGGCAGAGGTTGCAATCAGCAGCAGTATAGTTCATCTGTGCGAAATCCCGGCCATTGTTCTGCAGGTACTTGATCGGGTGGATGTTCGGTCCGGAATTGTCCATATGGCATGATATACAGTTCACGATATTATTGTGGTTCCTGTATATTGCCGGATCATGGCACTCGATGGCAGTACAATTTGCATTCCCGAACTGGCCGCTCTCAAGCGTGGGTTTCCTCAATGAGGCATCATGCAATACCGTTGCTGTATGACACTGTGCTGCAACACAGCTCTGGTTCTGTGGTCTTGAAGTCCTGGCCGAATGGTTGGGGATTTCCATAAATGCAGGATCAACGAACACATCCCTGAACGGGGACGTGATGTTCTGATGGCAGTACCTGATGCAGTATGAATTCGTGCCCTGCAGTGCTTTAAGTTCAGGGAAGCCAGTGCCGTAGTGGGCGGCATTTGAATTCTTCAGGTTAAAGTAGTAATCATCATCCTGGTGGGACCTGTTATACATTACCCCGTCGCCATGACAGTCATAACAGTATGGTGCACCGGGCGTCCATATAACAGCTGTGGCATTGCTGTGTGCAACAATCTGGGGAGCATTCCACGGTGCCGATGCATTCTGATGGCAGTCCTCGCATGCATGTGGGGTCCTGTAATTGACGGGATGGTCGCTGGCAGGTTGTTCTGAATAGTTGGCTATGCCATCACCGTTATCATCTTCTCCATGGCATGCCCAGCACAGTCTGTCATCTGCAGGACGTGTTGCTGAGCCATTCGATGCATTGTAGTTCAGTGGATATTTACCCTCTGATACAGTAAACTGATTATGAACATGATCGCTTTTATTGAGGCTGTTATAGTCTATGAGATAGAACGCCATGCCACCCAGGTCGTGGCATTGGCTGCAGTTGGGATTGGGTATTTCACCCCCAAAAACATAGTGTACATCCAGTGCCTTGCTGGAATCCAGGTGGCAGACCCTGCAGTCATCGGTACGTGAATCGTGAGTATATTTCAAAGAATTTTCAGGTCCTGTATCTGAATGACAGAGATAACACTGGTCGTTAATGTTTCCACTGCCGGATATATCAGCTGACATGTTTGGCATGGTTAAAGCATGAGTACTCCCGTGACACCCGGCACATGGCACCTCACCACTGGTATTTGAAGAACTATTATGGGACCTTGTTACTGAAATGTCATAATTCCAATAATCTGTCGTTACTGCTGCACTTGAAGACCATTCGGGGACCTGCGTGTTTTGCATTCTTGTATTTACATGACATGTGACGTAATAGCTGGGAAATCCGCTGCATCCCGGCCTGTCTGCAAGATTGGCAGTGGTACGGGTTGCACCGCCATAGTCCTTTAGATCCGGTCCTACTGCCCTATGGCATGCAGCACAATAACCACTACCAGGGATTACGTTTTTCCAGTTCGATCCTGTAAAGCCTGCTACGCTGTTGAAGAATGTGGTATTCCAGTTGTAATTTCCGAAGCCTTTGTCATCCCATAGTATATCAGGTTCTGTCATTTCCAGGGAATGGACATTGCGCATGGAATCCGGGATGGTACCGCTTTTATTTTCAAAGAAATGTTCATAACCATGGTGGCACACGGCACAGTTGTCCGACCCTGCAGTAGCTGTGGCATGGCTACCATGGGAAGGAACGCCATGACATCGGGTACCCGCATACAATACATAGGTATTCTTTGTCCCGATACCTGCATCTGTCACAGTAATATTGATTAGGATCTCATCCTCGATAATGGTCGGATATCCGACAGCTTTATCAGTTGAATCTGTCGGGTCGACAATTGCTGTATATATTCCATCACCGGCACTATCGCCGGTCACACTCCCATCGTCGACCAGGGTAAATACGCCGCTGAAGTAATTCGGGTCCCCGACATCTGAATGGTGGGTTGTCACTCCCTTTGTGTAGTGGTCAAATTGTTTTTCATCATTAAGAGTACCGGTTATTGTCCTGTTCTTCAGTATGTTGCCGCTTTCATCCAGCACTATTGCATATATCCAGAACCTCAGGTCGGCAGCACGAACACTATCCGTGGCAGGAGCCTGGACTTTTCTGTTTTGTGAAAATATATGGTCCGAGTAAACCTTCTTATCAGTGAACAGGATAAGTTCCGCCGGCGTTCCGGGAGGTAGCGTATCTACACCATATGAAAAGGTCATACGGGAATTATTGGTGATACTGTCATATACAATAGCAGGTTGATAGTCATCGGTCCTGTCCGTACCGTTTACCTGGAATACTGCGGCTAACCTGTGACCACCGGTGACCGACCTGTTGCCGGTAGGAATGGTGAATGTCAGCTGGGTGTGCCCATAGGTGTAATCCTGTTCATCACTCCCCAGGGAAATAGTGCTGCCTGTTGCCGGGTCATAATCATAGATAATGGCCCTGTAGCGGATAGGTCCATTACTGGAATCGTTGTAATTATTCTCAAACCACATTGTAATGATAGTATCGGATGTGAAGGTGATGGGAGAGGAAAATACCGGATCTGTGTAGAACCTGAAACCTGATGGTGCGGTGAATATGTTCGGATCACCTGAACTGTATAAGGGTCCCGCAGTATCATCATCATTGGTATCTCCGGTGTTGTCTGTAATGTTGGCGACCTTTTGGATGCCGTCCCCTCCTACATTCATGGTTTCCGGATGAAAATAATAGGTGTTGGTGGGGTCTGCGACTGTGACCTTCCACAGCCCTGAGGCATTGCCGCCCAGCCCGGTAAAGAAATTGTAGGACGTTGGCGGTTTTGTCCTCTGCGGGCTTTCGATACTATACCATCGTGTGACCGACCCATTTACAGAAACGGGCCAGGTTATCATATTATGGTGTGCATCGTATGTGGATACAATACCGTTGTTTGGATTCGTTACGATCCAGTCCTTCGGGAAGTAGTCAACCAGATTGGTATTGTAAAGGGAGCCTTCCAGGTTCACGGTAATTGTGATGTGTATATTGGTTTCAGGTGGTACCTTGTGCTGTCCGGTCCTGGGCCCTGACAGTTCTCTGAAGAACTCCACTCCCGATGAAAGCGATACTGCGGGGGGTTTTACGGGAGCATATATGGCAAATACCGTTTGCCCATGTTCCTTTGAACCACTGGCATACGTTTCGGCTACAGCCTGGTATTCACCAAGAATGATCTGCCGGTCAGGACGGAATGTTCCCCTATAAACGCCATTGTTTTGCGAAACAGCTACATCCACAGGATTTCCCATGGGGTCGGTGACCCGCACAACAGGTATGCCCTGCGGTGAAATGACACTCAGTTCCACCAGTTGCCCTGCCTCGTACATTTTCCTGGATGTGTTGATGGTCAGGTTGCCGGTAGTTGTTATTTCAAACCGGCATGTATCATTTACCTGCGGACCGATGACAACTACCGTGTACGTTCCAGGGATCATGGCCTGTTGCGGGGAGTAATCTGCTGTGTATCCTGAATCTGATGGAACCAGTTCCAGTAGTATCTCACGTCCTTTGGGATCAATGATCCATGCAGTTGATTCAGATGTATCCGTTATAATGATGCTGACCGTATCCCAGGGATCATAATGTGACTTGTCAGTTACTACTATTGCCCTGTCCGTTTGCGCAGATGCAACCAAGGTAACTGTCAGAAGGACGACGAGTAATAATGATACTGTTTCCAGTAACCGTGTTATTTCCTGTCTCATTCGAATATCCATCCAGGATTTTCATCTCCCGGGTTTCCAGTTCCGATAAGACCAAATACTAACTATGAGCAGCATAAAGAGCCAAAACATCAATGACCACCGTATCGGTGATGTGGGGAGCGGGAGTTTACTGTACTCATATTTCAATAGCCACTCATCAGTGCCCAGGGACTTCATCGTCCACGTAGCCAGATCATTTGATTTATCAGGTTTGCTATTTGAATAGGTAACGTAGCTACCGTCCTGTAAATCTACATTGATAACAGCATGATTGATGGGGATGTTGGCAGCAATGGGATAATACCCCTGGCTAAAAAGAATCCCACGGTCAATAAAATCTGCTGAATCGTATTCCAGATCCACGGTTATACTTTCACCAGGAGAGACCGGGTACCACAGGCCATATCTTATAACGGTACTTTCATCGGTCCGGGTGACCAGCACGTCATGCAACCGGTTACCGTTGAAAGTGACTTCAACATTCTTGATCTCAACAGGATGAGTTTTTTTTCCGGGGATAGGTATGCCCAATATATTTTTTTGGGAAGAACCTTTCAGGGTAGAATATGCATATCCGGGGACTATAGGTTTATCGATGACATTCTTTATGGATATCGATTCTTTTACATGGGTATTGTCCCCGGCTAACGTAATGTTAACATAATAGTGATCAAAAACTTCAACTATGGTTTCCCCGGTACAACTTCCGATAAACAGGCCCATAAATATCAGAATGCAAAAAATTCTCACATTATTACCCATTTTTTTTCCCTATATATTCTGTTTTACAAATATATTTTTTAAATAATAAATGCAAAATGTGATTTGCATTTCATTATTTTTTACCAAACCCAATATGAATTTAATCTACATATAACTTTTGCAATAATAATTATTATTATGATATACACTGTAACGTTAAAATGTTCTGCAATAAATAATTTTGGATTACCAGGTCTAGATGATCCTCAATCCGCACTAATATGCTGTCCATTTAATATAATACATACTATATTTGCTGTTTTCTTTGAAGAATATTAAGCTGAATTATTTATTCTGCATAAATTATATAAAGATAAACGTTAAATATATATCTCATTATTATAAGCATAATGCTTAAAACGATTAACAATCTGCGGAGAGTATACAGACCATGAAAAATAGCAGCCTGAATTTAGTCAAAATGTTCGTATTATTATCGATTATTATAATGCCGGCGTCAGCAGGTAACGCCCTGGATATATCAGTAATGGAATATGCAAGTAGATCAGATACATTTAACGGGACCGTTCTGACCAGTGCAGGAACAAACGGTACGGGTCAGATCAACATAACCAATACACTATCTTCAACAACATTGTATGACGTTAATGTGAACGTAAGTTCAGGAACCACAAACGTATCAACCTGGAGCACAACATCACCGGGAGTAAGCCTGATCCCTGCAGGAAGTAACATAATTGTGCATATGAATAACCTGAGTGCTGGTGCATCAGTACTTATCAATTACAACCTGACATCCGCACCGGTGCCTGTCGAATTCTCAGAAACATATGCAACCAATAAACTTCTGGTAAATGATTCAACGAATGCCTCATTGACGTTAACGTATAACAGTTCTGTGAACGTGACCAATATTCAATTGATCAAGACTGCATCTGATATGAACCTGAACGGCGTTTCTGATTTCAATTTTTTCAATGATGTCGTAACGCTTGGTGCTTCATTCATAACGTCCAACGATACGATCACATGGAATATACCGGAATTGAATACTACCAGCACCTCCGCAACTCTGAATTTCACTATCACAGAGAGTGACTCTGATGCCCATAATAGTTCAACTCCTCAATCAGCGATATTATTCAATGTGGGTAATGCAACCCTTTCCTTTACCACAAGCAACACTACAATATCCGGAAGCGGGGTCACGGTCAATGGGAATCCCACAGCTACAACACTGAATTTCCAGATAGAACTCCAGAAAAACCAGCTTGATACCAGCGAGAACGGTTCTGGCGGTAACGACTGGGGATTCACACCTGAAATATATAATTTTGATACTGAAAGCATCAATTATTCTATTTCAGCTGTAACAGTCTATGTCACCAACACTTCAGATCTCAATCTGGCCAGTGCTTTTTCAAGTATTATTTACACCAGTCCGGGGATAATGTCAAATTCTGTAAACAATCCATGGAATCAATCTGAGTGGAAGGTCTATGATTTCCCTGATCCAGTGCCAGTAGGCTGGATCGATGTTGATCTGTCGGTCAATCTATCCGATACTGGAGGCCAGCTGACTGAATCATATTATACAAGTAATGGCTCGTACATTCTGATCGAGCAGATATACGTAATAAACGGATATCTCATCGAAGTACGGAAGACCATTTCTCCGAATACCACTACCAATTACTATGATATCTCGCTGTGGGTACACAACAAAGGTAATCTGAAAACCCCGCCAACAGTTGTTGTATATGATATCGTGCCCCAGAACTTCTCGATGGTATACATGAGTCGACCGGATACCGGCAATACATCGATCATTTCACCGATCATAGGAAAGGCGTACTGGTGGAATGTCAGCACCTTGCAGCCAGATGAAGCTGTCTATGTTAACTATACGGTCAATGGTACCGGTATCTACAGAATGATGGATCTGTTCATAGTGGGTATTGACCCAACGTATTCACTGGCCATGCAGAGTACACCGGTGCTGTCCATATCCAACTTCATGGTAATGGATGCAAATCTGGAATCATTGCTTGGTGTCATGACCATTGGCATGATCGTAGTAGGACTGGTCGGAAGAAGGAGACGATTAACGTAGGGAGAGATGAGCTCTCTCCTCTTTTTTTATTTTCGTGGACTGTATATTTTATTCAGGCGGATTGGTGAGACCGTATGTGCTCTGGTTACAATGCCGCGCCGTTCAAGGTTGATGAGGATCCTCGAGACCTTGGCCTTTGAAAAATCAAGAGAGTTTACTAGTTCGTTCTGGAGGATATCCCCGCCATTCTCCAACATGATCGCAACAACATTTTTTTCATCCCCCTCAAGAGCACGACCACAATCACACCAGACAAGCCGGAGTGGAAAGGATGATATGAAGTTCCCGGCTTTATTTCGCTCCTTTCGGATAGGTGTAAATCACCATCCACTTCATCCCAAACTTATCCTTAAAACTGCCATAGTAATCACCCCACATCTGGTCGGCTATCGGCATTTCTATCGAGCCGTCAACAGAAAGAGCGTTAAATATCTTTTCCGCCTCATCTTTACTGTCTGGATGGACTGAAATGTAAACATTGTTACCTTGAGTTAGTCTCTGTCCGAGCGATTCAAGAGAATCACTCGCCATTAATACATCATCTTTGCCAACCGACAAGCCGATGTGCATGATTTTATCTTCGTCCTCTTTCGGGATAATTACGCCTTCCATCGGCATATCCTTGAATCGGACAATAGATGTAAACTCTCCGCCAAAAACGGATTTATAAAAGGTAAAAGCTTCTTCCGTATTGCCCGCAAAATTGAGGTAGATGTTTAATTTGGTCATAGTGTTATCTCCTAAACGTTTAAGATTGTTGTTCGTATGATCATTATCCTTCGTATGCTTTCATTAATTCCCTAATGTCAAACTTTTTCATTTTTAGGAACGCATCAGTTACGCGTTCTACCTTCTCTTTATCGTGGTCTTGCAGCATCTCACCCAGGCCGGTGAGGGTGACCTGCCATGAAACACCGAACTTATCCTTGAGCCAGCCACACACACTTTCCTGTCCTCCGTCAGAGGTGAGTTTCTCCCAGTAGTAGTCAATTTCTTCCTGGGTCTCGCATTCAACCATAAGAGAAATGGCCTCATTGAAAGTAAAGTCGTGTTCAAGAGCGCTATCCATGGCCGCGAATCCCTGATTCTCAAGCGTAAAGGCAGCATGCTTAATTGTTCCTTCTTTATCGGGTTCCTCGTCTTTGCCGTAGCGGAGGATGTTGCCAATTTCCACATTATTGAACACCGATGTGTAAAAATTGATCGCTGCTTCTGCTTTTCCGCACTGCTCGCCGACAAACATGAGCGCCGGAGTGATCTTCTGCTTCATCGTACGACCGCCCATGAACATCACCTGCCACGAAAGACCATATCTGTCCTGCGTCCATCCATATTTTTCGCTGAAGGGATATTCACCAAGTTCCATGAGCACTGTACCGCTTTTCGACAGGTTCTCCCAGATGGCATCGATTTCCTCCTCTGTATTACAGGCAATAAGAAATGATATGGCTGGAGTGAATTTGAATAGCGGTCCGCCGTTTAGCGCAATGAATTTTTGTCCCTCGATCTCAAACTCAATGGTCATTACCGTGCCCTCTGGCAGGCCGTGAATTTCGAAACCTGTTTTGCTGGCGCGGGTTATTTTGCCGACTCTGGAATTTTTTAAGATGGAAGTATACAATTTCGCCGCCTCTTCGGCCTGGCGGTCAAACCATAGATTCGGTGTGATTGTTTGTTTGAAGGTTGCCATAATTGTACTCCTATTGGTATTCCTATACGTTGCCCTCATCGGCAGGTCGTTTGCGTCTTTCAAGTTCCGCTATCCTCAGATTATCAGGCGCAAACGATACGGTCTTGATCTCTCCGGCGGATTCATGGGCCGCGATAAAACCGCCGGTCGGATCTTCCTCCGGCCCCCCCGGGTGCTTGCATAACGCCGCCAAGCGTTACAAATGTGTTTAGAATAACTTTTCTCATAATCATTCCTCCTTAATCTTATTCCTCCAATTTCGATCGCATGGGCACTGGCTCGAGCAAGCTCACGCGGTTGCCTTCGGTGTCTATGCGTTCGGTGGTATGACCGGAACATACACGCCATCGCTTTACCAGGTGATTCGCTAACAGAAAGCAGTCTTATAAGAATTCCTTATACGACCCTTATCTTTCGCAGGATGTACGACCGAATCCATTTTCATTCCCCCACCAATAAGATAATTGTGTGTTCAGTGATATAAGGATTTTTCGCAGTCTCATAGATCCAACCTGAGAGACCAGGTTCTTTCAACAGCCTGGAAAATGAGAGTTTGCGTGTATGATAATAACAAATTGGGAACTTAAACCTGGAACGGTCCTGCTCCAATGATCGAAAGTACCTCCTCATCCCCCAGATCATACCAATTCCTGTAGGCATCAGCAACGGCAAAATAATTCCCACGCCTCACATTCAGGCATACCAGTTCTTCTACCTTCGGCAATAACATATCCACGGTTGTATTGGATGCTGTTGGAACGGCAATTACCACCTTTAAAGGATCCAAACTTCGCATAAAATCGACAGCTACAAGCATGGTATATCCCGATGCCAATCCATCATCCACCAGGATAACTGTCCTCTCCCTCATGTTGTGATAGGGTCTCTTCTTCCTGAATGTCTGTTCCCTTTTTTGTATGGTATCAAGCGTTTTCTGTTTCTGTGCGATAATCTCGTCTTTGGTTATGTGCAGCCGGGCAACCCACGATACGTTCAGGATCATTTCCCCATCAGGACTCATTGCCCCTATACCTGCTTCCGGATTATCAGGCATCTGAATCTTTCGCACGATGACCAGGTCTGCCGGTAAATGAAGAGCCGTGGCAAGTTCCGCAGCTACAGGCACCCCGCCTGCAGGAATAGCCATGACGATTGTATTGGTATTCCTGTATTTGAGCAGTACTTTGGCAAGCTGCCTGCCAGCGTCTCTCCTGTCCGCAAATACCCTCAGCCTGTCCCGCAGGGACATGTCCTCAATGAAAGTACCCATTTCATTCCCCACTATTTCATTTCCTTGCCTGTATATAAAGATAGAATCTTGATAGAGAATGATACACAAGATTAGTACTGATACAACTCAGATGAAAGGAATGATCAGCCAGAATAACGATCCAGCAACCATATCAGAGTTCAAAACTGCCATAGCGCTCGATTCGGTATCTGTTAAGATAAAAACTCGATGCCAGCCGCGGGCTATCACGGCCCAAAGGGATTTAAGATTTCTTTTCCCCGTCTTTTTTGTCTTCGCAATTCAATCCCGTATCTTACCAGGGATGCCTCGAAAACAGAAAAGTTGCCGGACAGGCCGGTTCGTTCCCACACCGTCTCAAGGTCACGCTTTCGCTCTTTCCGGTCTTTCCTCGCTGATGAGATAAATCCAAGGTCCATTGCAGCTTCGATCACTCTATCACCAGGCAGAGGATCTGCCTTTTCCCATATTCCTCTGAGTTCCCGGAGAAATATATTCACGGTTACGGGACCCACGCCTTTGAACTCATCCAGTTTTGTTTCCAGGTCTGCTGCATCTTTCGCTTCTTCATGAAGATTGTTCAGGTCCCCGCTATATCTGGTATTCAACAACCCGGCGATTTCCAGCAGTTTGGTTGCTGTCTTGAAATTGTAGCGCACGTACCCACCCGAATCCAGGATCTCCACCAGGCCGTCCCAGCCCGTGGCCAGGATATCATCCGGGGTCAGGACCCTGTTGTTCTCGAACTGCCGGTACGTCTTTTCTGCCACATTCTGCCTGATCCTGGTTCCAAACAGTATGGAAGCCAGGAACCATTTGAATATCTCATCCGACCTGCCGGACTCGATGTCAATACCCAGTCCGGAAGAGAATGTGCCGCCCCATTGTTCCAGGAGGCGCTCAATATTTCGTTTTCTGCTCATGATCTGAAAGGTAATGTATCTGCTTCCTGCGCATTTACCACGTCCCCTTTTTCAAGCCAGCCCCGCCGTGCCACCATCACCCCGAACTGCATCAGATCCAGTCCGTTGCTGGCATGCGCATCTGTCCCGATAGCTATCCTGACCCCCAGTTCTTTGGCCTTTTGCACGTACACGTCGATCAGGTCAAGCCGGCTGGGTTGGGCATTGATCTCCATGGCGGTCCCGGTCCGTTCAGCCGCCTCCAGCACGGCTGTCATGTTCACCTGGTAGGGGTCCCGTTCCCCAATCAACCGGCCCGTAGGGTGGGCCAGGATGTCTATGTTGGGATTCTCCATGGCCCGTATGATACGTTTTGTCATGGTGCGCTCGTCCTGCTGGTGCGCAGAATGCACAGCTGCCACCACCACATCGCATCTGGCAAGTACGGTATCGGGAAGGTCTATGGTCCCGTCTGCCTTGATATCCACCTCGGTCCCGGACAGGAGGGTAACATTGTCAAGCTGTTCGTTCAGGCGCTGGATCTCATGGATCTGTTCCTGCAGTCTGTTGACTCCCAGTCCCCCGGCGATCCCCAGTGACCGTGAATGGTCGGTGATGGCTATGTAACCATATCCCCTTTGCCCGGCTGCCGTGGCCAGGGTCTCCAGGGAATCACTCCCGTCGCTCCAGTCGGAATGGACATGCAGATCACCCCTGATATCCTGTAGTGTGATGAGGTGGGGAAGGGTCCCGTTCAGGGCAGCTTCGATCTCTCCCGTATCCTCCCTCAGTTCGGGCGGGATATACGGGAGGCCCAGATGCTGGTATACTTCCTCTTCTGTTTCGCAGTAGATCTTTTGACCGGATTCCACATCTTCCAGTGCATACTCGCTGAGACTGAGACCCTGCTTAAGAGCAATACGCCGCAGTTTGACATTATGGTCCTTTGACCCGGTGAAATACTGGAGGGATGTACCATAGGACCTCGCTTCCAGGATCCTCATGTCTACCTGCACCGCATCCCTGGTAACGATGGTGGCCTTGGTCTTCCCTTTCCCCAGCACCTGTCCCACTATAGGCATCCCCACAAAGGCGCTGATCAGCTGGCCGGGACTATCGTGCACTGCCAGGAGATCGATATCACCCACCGTATCCCTGCCCCGTCGCAAACTGCCGGCCGGCACGATGGTGCCGGTCTTCACGTACCGGTCCAGGTACTGAAATATTTCATCCATCAGGTAGTGGGCTTTTCCGAAGGTGATCCTGCCGCTTCGCTGCCGGTACCGCTCAATGGCCTTAATGATGTTCTTCTCTTTTGTCTCGCCGAACCCGGGCAACCTGCGCAGCCGGCGGGACCGTGCGGCCTGTTCCAGTGCGTCAATATCGGTAATACCGGCCCTGCTATACATGAGCTGGACGGTCTTGGGTCCCAGGCCGGGTATCTTCAACATCTCGCTCAGCCCGGCAGGGATGTTCTTGCAGAGCTCATCGTAGTATTCCAGGTTGCCGGTCTTCAGGTATTCCCCGATCTTCTGTGCGATGGCCAGGCCCACGCCGGGAATGGATTCCAGGTCCTGGGCTGCATAGATCTCCTGGATATCGGTGTCCAGGGTTTCGACCGCTCTGGCAGCTTTGTTGTACGCCCTGACCTTGAAAGTGCTTTCTCCCTTTAGTTCCAGCAGCTCGGCAATGTGGTACAGGAGGTCAGCAGTGTCCTGATTCTTCTTCATGGTTATACCTGCGATGGAATGAATGTTGTGGATATCCCCCGTTTGTAATAGATAAGAATTGGATGTAATCTCCTTTATTGTTTATCTGTGGAGGGATGGGAAATTATTTTGGATATGGGGGGTTTATCCCTCGTTTGAAACATTGAACCTCTATATTTTCAAGAATGTCTTCTATTCTGTCAGGAAAAAACATGTGACAGTTTATAAAATTCGATCACACATTCCCGCAAAGAATCGAGAAATAAAACAAACTTTTTATCAAGCTTATTATTAAAAACATACTCCGATTCCACATACCTTGCCACACAGAAATGACTTCTCTCCTTTATCTCATTTTTAAAAAGGAATGCCATTGCTGCATGAAAAAACGCATTATACAAAGCAAGTGTCGAATAAGGAAGAACGATTGCTCGTTCTCCCTCTTCTAAGAACCGTACGTGTGACTTTCACCGCATATGGCTCACGCATTTCATAACCCTTTCAGTATCGGGCAGCAGTTAACAATTTAATGGCTGTATTGTTTTGAGACTACATGATTCATGTATGGTATCTGGTAAATAATTAAGCGCCGAGGGGGAGATTCGAACTCCCGAGGGGAACCAAGCCCCACAAGCTTTCCAGGCTTGCGCCCTACCGCTAGACTACCTCGGCATTTTGGTGTCGTATTGTGCAATTGACCGATTGTTCTTCAGTCAGCTTTACCTCTGTGTTCCGTCTTCGCTGTCCAGCCCTTGGGATAGGTTCCTTCGGGCATCAGTACCCGTTTGGTGTCAGCCACCATACCAGTTTCAGCCTGCAGCACAGCGTCCGTGTCCATCAGGGCATTCGCCAGCGATACCGCCTCGCCCTTGAGACTCATGACAAGAACCATATCGCCAGGGTTAATACCGGTATCGATCTTCACCACACCGGGCGCGGCCAGACCGGCCCCGTGGCAGATAGCATCCACAGCACTATCCCGTATTATGATACGGGGCAGATGCACAAGACCTGCCTCTTTGGGCAGGATCACCCGGCGCAATTCGCTCTCGTCCCCGGACTCCTGGTACATCACCATGGCATCCTTCAGGTCGAACAGCGTTATCGTGCTGTTATCTTCCCGAAAGGGCCCGCTGCGTGTACGCCGCAGTTCCTGCATGTGTGCACCGGTACCCAGCGCCGCACCAATATCATGACACAATTTCCTGATATAGGTGCCGGACTCGCAGCCAACGCGCATCAGCACATTGGTATCTTCGATCTCCAGGATTTCAAGGTAATAGATATTCCGTATCCTTACCTCACGTTTCACTGCTGATTTGATCGGAGGTTTCTGGTAGATGGGACCGGTAAACTCCTGGGCGACCCGCATAAGGGCAGTCTTTTTTACGGTGGAGTGTAATTTCATTAAACATATATATTCTTTGCCCGCACTCATCAGTGCCCCCACCGATTTAGTGGCATCACCAAGCATAACAGGGAGCAGTCCCGTAACTTTAGGGTCCAGGGTTCCACCATGTCCGGCCCTGGGCAGGTCCAGTATCTTCTTCACCCAGGACGTTACTTCATGGCTCGTGGGACCTGAGGGTTTATCCAGATTAATGACTCCGTTATTGATATATTCTTTTATAGGACGCTTGTTCGGCATGAACCCATGTTCAGGGTCAGTGGTCTCCTCCACCTTTTCCTTCAATTCCCGCTCGATATCAGCAGGTAATGTATGTTCCACTTATCCCCTCAACTCCTTATCTTTCATAGATCCTATCGCAGCGATTGCGACCTTTGCTGTTGCTTCTTTGTCCCATACACTGGATTCCAGCACCAGATCATACAGCGTCAGGTCGGTTATATCAATATCATAATACTCCTTATACCGCTTGGCCTCACTTTTCTGTCGCTCAATGGTCTCGTGCATGGCCTGCTCCAGGGAAATATCTTCACGGGCTGCGATCCGGCGTGCCCTGATAGTAACATCGGTCTTAAGCATGATCTTCAGGTCTGCATCGTTCAACATACCCGAAAGCCTGCCCTCGAAAAGGAAATCTCCGCCTGTCTTTGACATTTCTACCTGCCGCCTGTCAATCTCATTATCAATGGCAGGGTCTACTTCAGCAATATGCCCGAACTCCTCCAGGCTCACCCCACGCTCTTTCGCCATAGCGCGAAATAAATCGCCTGATGACACATGTTTGAGAAAGAAATGCTCGGCAATGGTCTTTGAAAGAGTACTCTT
>JAMJFV010000439.1 GCA_023544495.1 ANME-2 cluster archaeon | reverse complement strand
CCTACCAACCCGCATGTATGTTTTTCCAAAAGCAAGGGCCGGTTTTTGTGCACTTTCGTTAACTTCTATGACCACAACATGTTTATCTTGAATCTCTTCGATACGGATCGAGGGATATATGGCCGTATCGGTATTCTGCTTGATCTGGTTTGCCAGATTTTCAATGGTTTTTTTGCCAATGTCCATTCCCAATGGTTCGCCGCGATCACTTACTTCTATAATCAGGACTCCACCATTTGTATTCGAAAAGGCAGAGATGGTGGCCATTATGTTATCCTGCTGTGATAAGGAGGGTTTGAACTCTATTTGTTCAGATTCTCCGGTTTTGAGACGGTCGGTGATGTTGTTCATTGTTGGTTGTCGTTGTATTATCCCTGTGTTCACCTTTAAGATGTCAGCTTTGCTAACTCACTTCCCTTATTCCGGGAAAAACCCCTTCCAGTTCTGCAGCTTTTGAGATGGATATCTCATCTGTCTTATACATCTCTACCACAGCTGTTA
>JAMJFV010000438.1 GCA_023544495.1 ANME-2 cluster archaeon | reverse complement strand
ATGAGATTTCAAAGTAAATGAATATCTCATTTTTCCCTTTTCCACTTTAGGAGTATTGTCAGACTATATGCTTCAGCGTATATGCCAGACAAACCCTCCCCTCCTCCTTCATCAGAAATCCCGGAGCCTTTTTCATCATCTCAAATACAGGACTATCCCCGGTACAGTACTTCCCCAGCATGAAGTCCCGTCTGACCATCCTGATCTCTTCCCGAAACACCTACCCATTGAAATTGTCAACGGCGGTGTAAAAATCCCCATTTATGGCGTTCAAGAATCTCTTTGATCTGCTCACTCTTTTTACGAACATTTGGACTGAGTTTGTCTACTATTTCGTCAAACTTCTTACCAGAACAGATTCCTGATAGAACCATTTTGCCATTCTTACCAAAAATATCAGTGAGTACATCACTGAGATGAAACATTTCCGAAGAAAGAATGGAGTGTGCTTGATTTTTTATATTAGTTCTTTTTCGCACAAGATTGTGACGAAGACGCACA
>JAMJFV010000437.1 GCA_023544495.1 ANME-2 cluster archaeon | reverse complement strand
CTTTGCTGTATGGACCAACATCACAGCAAAGGCATCTCCTCCAGCATTAGCGTTAGTATTAGGGTCGTGGCAGTAGACGTAACAGGTTTGTGTGCCCTGTGCCCAGGTTGTAGCAAAACTGCCACTGCTGTTGGCAAGACCGGAATATGAAATATTGGCATCTCCACCATTGAAATGGGATGCAGGATAATCGGCATGACAGAGACTACAATCATAACTTTCAGTCACATTGTGTACCGTATGTCCGTCTGAGGTCGGTACACCGGTTGTGGCATTGGTTGAGTGGCATACGTCACAGGTGCCTGTGGTGTTGACCCATATGCCTGTGCCTGCGACTGCGTTGGAGGGCAGGCTCTTGTTGTGGCATGATACGCCAGCACAGGTATCGTCTTCGCCTGTTGCAGCGTTAAGAGTATAAGTGGCTATTGTCACGCTTCCATTCGGTGATACATCAGCATCACCATCGTTCTGGGGATGACCGCCTTCTTTGCTACCGCCGGTGTTA
>JAMJFV010000436.1 GCA_023544495.1 ANME-2 cluster archaeon | reverse complement strand
TCCGGTCCTTTTCAACAGGGAATTTATCTGTTTCAGGGTTGGTTGATGTATGATTCTTTCTGAGGACTTCTTGTGTTGAATCGATTATGTGGAATGGAATTTTATCTACGCCTTTTAGTTATTTTTCAGGAAATACATTTTTATACTAATGTTCATGCAGTTAATAGATATATAAATTATCCTGCATTGTAAATCTGAAAGTTCAGAGCTGGGGAGTCGGGTAAGTGCAACAGGGGCAGCGCAAGTAGGTGCAGATAATGAACATGATAAGTATAAAATGTTATATAAGAGAGAGATTGTTTTATTATATGGTATAAAATTTTTATAGGATATTTAGATTAAATCCGGTAAGGTAATTATTTTATGAAAAAACTCAAAACATGGGCTGAGAGGAGTGAATTTAGATATACTGGTTGTATAAAAGAAGGAACAACAATCTTTTTTGGAAAAAACACTTCTCAAAAAATCAATTCAGATCAATATTCTAAATTGCTAAAACATTTTCAAGGAC
>JAMJFV010000435.1 GCA_023544495.1 ANME-2 cluster archaeon | reverse complement strand
GGATAGAAAAGCAGAGCGTGTCACCGACCGACATCCATTAAAACAAGGATTGAAACTTAAGTATTGGCTCAATGTTCAAAATCAACTCATAGGTCACCGACCGACATCCATTAAAACAAGGATTGAAACTCTCCTATAGTATCTGCACGGTGGGAAGTAATTAAGGTCACCGACCGACATCCATTAAAACAAGGATTGAAACAGACCTCTTTTTGGAAGAAAATTCGTTCAGATATTGTCACCGACCGACATCCATTAAAACAAGGATTGAAACAATTGTATGCATACATACAAAAACAGTATTATGAAGGTCACCGACCGACATCCATTAAAACAAGGATTGAAACTATCTGACTCTGAATCCATCTACGTTTGTGTATCCGGGTCACCGACCGACATCCATTAAAACAAGGATTGAAACCTACGCTGCTGGCCGCATCGAATGCGGTCTCTAACGTCACCGACCGACATCCATTAAAACAAGGATTGAAACGGAAGGTGGAATAATGACAA
>JAMJFV010000434.1 GCA_023544495.1 ANME-2 cluster archaeon | reverse complement strand
ATACTTCAGGCAATTGGATCGCAAAACACAAACGAGTTTCAATCCCTCCAAGGTCTGATTTTAACTCTCATATTCGTGTTACTTCTGCCTCCACTTTTACAGTTTCAATCCCTCCAAGGTCTGATTTTAACTCAATATTAAGATTAAAATAGATCTCTTCCACTTTGTTTCAATCCCTCCAAGGTCTGATTTTAACTACTTGATTTTCCACTTACATACTCATCAATATATGGTTTCAATCCCTCCAAGGTCTGATTTTAACGATTTCAATCGAATGCTTGATGATGCACGGAATTGTGTTTCAATCCCTCCAAGGTCTGATTTTAACCCTGCATTATATTCCTCAAATTCATCATCTTTCTTGTTTCAATCCCTCCAAGGTCTGATTTTAACTTTATCATATGATATCTTCGCTATACTCTGTTCTACGTTTCAATCCCTCCAAGGTCTGATTTTAACAATCCTAATTAATTGTATGTATACGTACTGTATTATGTTTCAATCCCTCCAAGGT
>JAMJFV010000433.1 GCA_023544495.1 ANME-2 cluster archaeon | reverse complement strand
CTCAAACTTGGTGAAAGCTGTTAGCGAGGGAACTCAATATTCTCGTGCCCATTCGATGGTGACACGTCCTGGACAGTAGCATCCGACTTGACTCGAACTACAGAATCTGTGGAGAATGATGGAAGACGTACCAACCACATCTAACATCCTTCATGTATGTAGTGGAGGGTGTACATTATGTTAAGTGTCATGCCAAGGGATATAAGAACGTCGCATACGGCGGAGTTAAGATTTGCCGACTTGTCCAAAAAAAGCCGTGGCCAAGTTATCCAAGGCTCTCATGGATCGATGCTGTCGGTGCGGGCGCAGGTTCGCGGGCGAAAACTCGTATCGTGGCCTCTCTCACCTGAAGATCTAAGGCGTCGCATGTTTTACTTGGACGTACATGGCCCCCTATCTATGCCTTGTGGTTCGAGCTCGGATTGGCTACTTGGTTAACTTGGTTGGTGGCAGTTCGAGTGGTTGGTCGTCGACTGACCCGGTTTGCCAGTCGCGGGCACCACATACATTTGATG
>JAMJFV010000432.1 GCA_023544495.1 ANME-2 cluster archaeon | reverse complement strand
GTTTTATTTAACTAAAATAGAAAATATCAGAACAATAAAATATTTCTCGTATAACGACTTACGTTAAACATAATGACTGAAGTAAAAGTGCATGACAAATACCTGGTAGTAATACCCAGGGATGTGCGTGTGGCACTCGGACTGAAAATAGGGGAAACAGTTGATTTCGTTGTAGAACAGGATAAAGCTGTTATATACCCGAAACGCGGCGACCCTGCTTCAGTTAAAAAACTCCACGGTATTATCAAGCACAAAGGGGCCATAGATGAAGGCATAGATGAAGGGTATGCTGTAATGGGAGCAGAGTCTGTATGAAATATGTTGACTCCAACATTTTCATCCACAACCTTATCGGTGACAGCCGGATGGGGGATGCGGCTGAAAAGTTCCTTAAGGATGTTGCAAACGGCAGGGAAACGGGAGTGACCTCTGTTCATACAATGGTTGAGATATATGCGTTTTTAAAAAGCAAACGTATGTCTGAACAGAAAATATCAGATATTCTCAGCCAGATAAACG
>JAMJFV010000431.1 GCA_023544495.1 ANME-2 cluster archaeon | reverse complement strand
TGCGGGAAGAAAGTACAGGTGTGGTGATAGATGGTTTTTGGAAAGTGTTATCAGCCTGACTTTGACAGATAAATAATAATATTGTCCTCAGCATGTTTGTTATTAATGACATACCAAACGAAACTAAGGACAGATGAAATAATCCCAAATGAGAATATATGCTTTCCTATTGGAACCATTCTTGCTGTAAAAAACAAATATGAAAAATTAACCTTTTCAGGTGTTTTTGAGAAATACAAAAAGAAAGGAAGAGACATAAACTCTCTCATCCAAGCTCTTTTAAGTTACAAGCTGACAGAAAATCTCAGCATAAGTAAGGCCAGTGGATGGATAAATCGAGGTGAAATCCTTGAAACATTTAACCTTAAGATCTTCGAAGAACGGACACTCTTCAGAACACTCGAAACCATGGAAAGAACAGGGAAGAAATAATTTCAGATATCCAGGACAGATTATTCCAGACTTATAATTTTTCTAAACTCCCAAATGACTGATAGGTCCCTACACTTGCCATAATTGACTTC
>JAMJFV010000430.1 GCA_023544495.1 ANME-2 cluster archaeon | reverse complement strand
GGAGCTGTGCTTGGAAGAAATGGAGCCTGAGAACAAGCAATATTTACCTCAATTTGTCGGAATTCAGCAAGTTGAGGTGAGTGTTTGAGCAGGCTTCGGATAATCAATGCCAGAAAAATAGAAAAGTAGCTTCTTAAACTGGGTTTTGAGAGGGTACGCCAGAAAGGGAGTCATGTGTTTTACAGGCATCCTGATGGAAGAACTACCAGTGTACCACATCACCCCGGAAGAGATTTAGCACGCCCATTAATAAAAGAAATTTTAAGAGAGATAGAACTTAGTGTTGAGGAATACAATGAGTATCTGATGGAATTATGATGCCTCATTACATCTTATTCCGTGCCCCTAAATGCCTATAAAAGTCCCGAGGCAACAATTAGATGATAGAACCCCTCATGCACCCACGCATGGATGCTTCTCACCTTCCAGTGCGGAGTCCGTGACGAAATATACCCCCTCCACCTTCAACCCACATCATACAACCTCCTACCTCACGTCCCCACCCAAGGTTTTCAACCACCCCA
>JAMJFV010000042.1 GCA_023544495.1 ANME-2 cluster archaeon | reverse complement strand
ATGATCTTAATATTCAGTAATTTACACATTCTACTTAAATGTTTGTGAAATTTCAATTTGTTAGTGTGAAATAGAACAAATAAAAATATTAGTTAAAAGGTCAAACAAACAATAATTATGCACTATAAAATTGAAACAGATGTGAATTTAATCATTATTTATAAATAGAACCAAAATATTATATTATTATTGGATTGTTAAGTAAAATAGCGGTATAATAGTATATAAAATTAATCTTAAAGTGTGAAAATGACCGAAATGTTTATACATATTATATACAAAGTGACTGCTAAATAAGTAAGAACCAGGTGATATCATTTGAAGGGAAAGCGACTATTCGTTTCTTTATTACTAATGACTGCCTTTTTTGCCATAGTATCAATGGCCGAAAGTAGTACTGTTGAACTCAATGCGTTAGATGTTAACTGCCGTAGTTGCCATACAGACCCGCATCCGATACATTCAAAAATCAATCTGCAATGCGAAGAGTGTCATGGTGCAACCCTTAATGTGAGGATACCTCAATGCACAACCTGTCATAAAGGACCTATCCATGAGGTTCATAAGGAAAAAGTAAACAGTCAGCCCTGTTCAAGCTGCCACAAGAACATTCAGGGAAAACACAACTCTCTTTTGGGCGATTCTATATGTGAACACTGTCACAAAGATCTGATAACCATTCACGGTGGTGAAATTGATGCCTGTACCAAGTGTCATGGTTCTGCCACAAAGATAACAAAACCTGTTAAAACACAAAGTATGGCGGTAGTATGCGAAAATTGTCATCAGGCAGAGAGCGTGGCCACTATCCATGGTTCAAAAGATGATTCCCAAACCTGTTACCGGTGTCACCGAGAGGGCGTGGAAGAGACTGAGACAACCAAGATCCCCCATATAATACATGTGCCAAAAGTGGATTGCATGACCTGCCACTGGGATCTGAATGAGGGTACCATCATGGTCCCTCAATGTTCCCGATGTCACAATATAGACAAGATACATGCTTTTAGTAGTATAGGTAAAACAATGAGCGGTTCAGTGGAATGTTCTATATGCCATCCGGATCTGTCAGTGCAGAGGAATATGGGTGAAGTAACAGAAATAGTTGGCAAACCTTTACCAACAGAGATGCCTGATATAAATCCCACATCCACGCCACCTCTTCCGGGATTCAATCTACTCACGGTATTTTTGGTCTTCGGATTGCTGTTTGTTCTTAAAACCAGGAAATAAAGCGGGGAAACCCGCTTTTATTATTTAGTGGCTGTTATTTTTCATTGATCTTTATTTACCACGGCTGTTCTGGTGTACAATAAGGATTCACCTATCGCTGAATTGATAATCTTTATTAATGTTGAATAAAGGCAAATCTTATAAGCCATTAGTATAATTACGTTTTAATTTAATTTTGCCTACTATCCCGGTGAAAAAAATGAGACTGAGATATATATTTTTCATATTGCTGTCGATAATGATCTATTATCCCATACTGCGCCTGGGACACGGTATCGTGGAATTCCAGGATAGTGTAATGGTCAACCAGTTCATGGCCCATAAAGGGCTTCACGAGATTTACGTCCATATATATTCCGGATTTTTACTTTTCGTGGTCAGTGTGATTTCAGTCGTTATATTGTATGACTCCTTCAAAGATTCAAAATATACCTGGAAACCCGTTATGGCAGGTATACTATCCACTGGACTGATTGGTCTTGGGGAAGGGGCGGAACATTTATTTGCAACATTCGGTCATGAGGTATTTCACTATACCCACATGTTAGGGTCGCCGGTAGCCATGTATTTCCTGTATATAGGTACCAGGGAATATTCCATGCAGTTCAAAGAAGGCGGCAAACCCATGGCAACAAGAAGTATAATTGCCATAATGTCATCGGTATTTATCGTATCTGTGGTACTTGCTTCCTTTGCCCGCGTGGAATGGGACTCTGATATCGAAAGACCTTTTATCTACTTAATCGCTGTACCCCTGATAGTGCTATCACTTTTGACCATAAAGGAAGCCTACGACCAGTTCGAAATGCAAAAAATAGTGATGCATAACATTTCATTGCTGGCCATTTCAGTAATGTTGTTGAATATTGTAATACTGTTGGGACGTGATGCAGATATTGTTCACAATGCGTATGTTTATCTGGTGGCCCAGGTTCTGCAGGTTATATTACTTATCGTAACTGCAACATTTATCATGGTCTTCACGATTTCGATGTATATTATCATGAAGCAGGATGAGAAAAAATATCGGTTACCCGATTTTGGCAAGTCCAGTGCAAACATCTGACCGCGGTGCAATAAAGGAAATAACCAGGAACACCCTGTCTCCTGGCTACTCCGAAAATTCAGCAGTTACCTGATGTTCTACCGGGTCCATATTAAATATCCTTATCATCACTGTGAACATAAGCACCGCCATGGCCCAGAATCCGACCACTACATTAATTTCAAGTACGGTTGGAATATACACGACCAGTTCACCTAATGGCGAGATGGACATCCCGACCATGATCAGGAATATCCTCTTGAGGAAGATCCCGACCACCACAAACACGGATGCAGCAGCTATCCATTTGATCGAGTTCTTGGTCCTGGGATGCAGGACAATGATAAAGGGTATCACAGCAGACAGGAGTATCTCCCCGTACAGTGAGAACGCATAGGGTCCGTGCTGTATGAAGTGAATTCCCAGGTGATGTTCCGGTTTTTGGGCATAAGGCCAGACTGTGATCAAGATCTCGTTGAAAAGGAAAAATAGGTCTACCGGTATTGCAATAGACAATGCCTTCCTCAATGTCATGACAATAGCATGTGGGTCCCGGAATTTGATGTTCGTGTATTTGGGAAGAACAAGCGTTATAATGATCAGCAGAGCAAGTCCGGATGTAATGGCCGAGGATATGAACAACGGCGCCATGATTGCCGAGAACCAGGATGGCCTTGACTTGACAAGACCGAAAACCCATCCCGTGACCGAATGTACACTGATGGCCGCAGGCAAGGAAACCACTGCCAGAGGAAATAGCCAGCGCATCCTTTTGGTCAGCAGGGCATACAGGTCAACACCGCTCAGAGCAGTATAACCGCCCAGGATCATGAAGTCAAAGAACATCATTGAAGAAGAATTGGGTGTAATAAAGAACCTGTAAAACCGCTCAGGGTGGCCCAGGTCAGCAGTCACAAAGGCCATGGCTGTAACGGCACATACAAATGCCTGGATAACCCCTACCTTAAGCAGGGGTTCAAGTTTTTTTACACCGAACAGTTCCACACTTGATGCAACGATCAGGCCACCTGCTGCCAATCCCACAAAGAATATGAAATTGATGATATACAGACTCCAGCTGACCACATTCCTGCTGCCTGTAACGATGAATCCTTCGGACAGCTGTAAATAGTAGGCATAGAAACCAGAGGATATCAGCAGCAGCAGGATGGCCATCCATCCATAGTACTGCTTGCTGCCTTTGAACAGCATATCCAGCTTGACCTCGACTCCAAGAATAGTAATTGGTCTAATATTGAACATTTTCATCACCCTACATAGTAAACTCTAGGTATAGTTCCCAGGTCTTCCTTGAGTACTGTTACCCTCCTGGTACGCAGCAGATACGATATCTCGCTATCCGGGTCATTTATATCGCCAAATTTCCTTGCGCCTACAGGACACACTTCGGTACATTTCGTGGTTATACCTTTGCGTACAAGGTGGATACAGAACGTGCACTTCTCAACCACTCCCACCGGCCTGACGGGCACTTCGGGATTGACCTCATCCTCCGGAACTTCAGGTTTTATCCAGTTGAACTTCCTCGCCCAGTACGGGCAGTTGATCATGCACATCCTGCATCCCAGGCATCTGTCATAGTCAACGATCACGATACCATCAGGTTCTTTCCAGGTAGCTGTTACCGGGCATGCCTGTACACATGGCGGGTTATCACAATGATTGCAATGTGCAGGAAGATACCACTTGTCTTCCTTGGGAGCATCAGTATAATACTGGTTTGAGTTGAGCAGATCAAATGAGCTTTCTTCCATCTCAAGCAACCTGATATATTGTATTCCTGATGTTCTGCCGATATTATTCTCTTTGATGCATGCATACATACATCTACGGCACCCGATACACGCCTGGGTATCGATGGCCATGGCGTAATGGACCCCCTCTACAGGTGCAGGGTCATCATAATATTTCCCGATCTTTTTTACATTCCACGGAAGATTGGACGTTACCAGATTAAGGGATTTGCCGCTTAAAGCAGCAATGCCACCCATTCCTGAAAGTTTTAAAAAATTCCTTCGTGATATATCCATAGAAAACACCCCGGTTAATCCGGTCTCCATTTATTTCTGTTCAAAATCATCAATAGCGAGATCAATAAACCCAGGATCAACACTGTGATGAATATTTTACCTGAAAAAATAACTGCTTGAGTATATGGTTCATCATTGCCCGGATCCAGGAAATTAACTACTTCCGGCGGGTCCAGAGGAGGAGGAAGAGGATACCCAATTCCAAGACCTACTTTGTACAGTCTCGGGTTGTGCGGGTTATGGCACATGAAATCTGAACACCTGACCCGTCTATTTTCCAATTCTTCCACAGTTAAATTTTTTTGTGAGGCATCAGTTATCAGATCCAATTCTGGTTTGGATTTACCATGATCTCCGTATAACCACGTATCATATCGCTTCTGGTGGCATTGGTAACATAATCGTGGTGAGTCTTCAAACGATATCAATTCTCCTGATAAGAGTCGCAGTTTACTTCTCTGGTCAAAATCGTGGCATATAAAACAGCCAACCTGCCCTTTAAGGACTAACTTGTCATGGTAAACAAGTGACGTGCTATGAGGTATTTTCACGTTTGTGGCGGTCCCGGGATTGTGACAAAAATCACATTGGAACGTGAATGGAAGTCTTCTGGTGATCTGTTCATCAGCTTTCTTCGCTGGTTGTTCTGCAGAGGGCAGGTCCGCATAGGTCGGTCCAATGAAAACCATGACCAGAAAGATGAACGTTGACAATATAATGAATTTCTTGAACATATCAATATCGCCTCAAGTTAATCCATATTAAATGTTCATGTATAATAAAACTTATTCATACAATATAGTGGATAATGTGATAATAATAATTAATATATTTTAATTATTTCCAATTTAAACTATGTACATCACATTATATGTATAAAAAACAAAATATATCTGGCTAAAAAAAGACTTTGCCTTGATTTATTCCTTAGATTTATGGAATAGTATATATATTTAGCATTATTTTGTAACATTAAATGTGGTTAGATGTGCAACCGTCACATTTATAATGGTTAATAACAATGGATATATTACCAAAGGCAATTCAAAGCACGAGGTCATGAATATGAGTGAAGGATTCGGTTACAAGAAAGACAGTATGTTTGCCAGGATGAGCTTACGATCAAAGTATAACTTTATGTATGATGCAATGAGGTACCTGAGAATAGGTGCAGTTCTTGTATCTACCATTGTTATTATCTATGTAGCATCCTGGGCGGTAACTGTAGGAATGACCTATCTGGTCAGAATGGTACCTTAAACCTGCTTTAAGCACATGGTGCGGGTTGGGGATTGGGGCACATAATTCAAATTGTGATTTTCATCCGGGATGTTCAGTTGTATAGACTATGGACACAATAAACGGTAGTTAATGCCATGTATCATAAAACCACACTACCTTTTATGTCCGGTGGGGAAAATTGGTCGTTCCATGGCATGGTCATAGTCAGTTCTAGCTACTTACTATGCATAACATTAAATATTTCCTCACACTATTTATCTCTATGTCACATCACAATAGGTGAAAATGGGGTGCCAGCCATACTTAGGAAAAACATAACGATTAGTGAAGACCATTTTGACATGCTTGACCCTATCTTAAAAAAGCATAATAATAATCTTTCGGCTGCAATGCGTGATATTATAGAATATGCAGTTTTCACACTGGAAAGATATGATAGTATTGAACGAGGCAAAGAGATCCTTGAAAAGATGCTAGAAAAGGAAGATTCGGTCTATGACGTGACAATTCCCATATCGATGTTTAAATGGCTCATCATGTCCAGGGATGGACAAATACCATCATTGGAAGAAGTGAAACAATTGTTCATGTCCCAGATGGTGACTGAAAAGGATGTCAATAGTCTTATCCGGTCGATAAATGAACAGAACAAAACAATGCATTGGCCTCTTTTTATAAAATGCCATGTTGATAAAAGAAAATTATATATCATAATTACCGGTGTTGATAAGTCCATCAATAAATTTGAAGCTCTTTTATTGTCCCAATATCTTGCAACACTTGAAGAACCATTTGTTTTGGAAGAGATGGTCGTCCTTCCTACTTCAATCCAGATACAATATGAAAAAGGTTCCCGGGAAAAGGCTGACGAATATATGCGGAAACATTTTGCAGTATCATCAGTGAATCCGAAAGAAATTAGTACACATTAAATATATAAATAGAGAGCGTGCAATGTAGTCTGGTAATATCATGAATATTAAGGATATTTTCATAATCATCCTCGCATCTGCAATATTGATTTATTTCCTGTTTTTTTTTGTTGGTTATCAGCAGGTGGTATTCAATGAAGATAATACTGCACTTGAGAACCAGTATGGTGGCAGGGGAGATGAAGACGGTCATCATGGGCTGGATGAACTGTATGCCACGGTGTATGCCGGTATCTTATTGTTCCTTGCCAGCATCATTTCCACAATAATTCTCTATGGCCGTTTTGGTAAATCAAGATTTACCTGGAGACCGGTCATTGGCGGTATCTTCATTGCTGGCCTTATGGGGCTGGGTGAAGCCCTGGAACATAATTTCGATACTCTCTGGCACGAATTTTTTCATTATCTCGTATTGCTCGGGGGATTGGTAGCTATGTTCTTCCTGTATATCGGGACCCAGGAATATCGGATGCAATATCGACAAGGTGGTTCACCAGCATCATCTAAGGTCATTCTGGGTATAATAATAATTCTGCCCATGGTTGCCTTTGCAATAGCATTGAACGCCATCGAACCCTACGATGCCAGGGTCGAACTGCCCTTCATTTACCTGATAGCAACTCCGACCCTATTCCTTTCGGCCTTAACGATGCTTGAATCCTACCGGCAGAAAGAGGAAAATAAGATCTTAATGGGTTTTCTGGCAATGCTCGCAGGCACGGTAACCGGTCTTACCATTATCATCTTGCTGGCCAGGATAGGTGATATTGTAAACCATGCATTTATTTTTGTATTGGGCCAATCCCTCCAGGTTGTCTACATGTCAGCAACTGCGATGTTAATACTTGTGTTTACTTTTACCATGTGGGCTCTGGCAGATTCTCAATAGGCGAAGAGGAATTTGATATTTTGCCAGTTAATGTATCAACTGGCAGGTTTGCCCACAAACCTTGCCAATAATAGACTTATTTCAAAAAATAATATCAAGGGTGCAGCAATGATGACCTGGCTGAGTAGGTCAGGAGGCGTTATCACTGCAGCCACGATCAGAAGACCAACATACGTGTGATATCTATATTTGACAAGCGTGTTCCGGTCTGCCAGCCCGCTGCGTACCATGATTATGATGGCTAATGGAAATTCAAATACCAGTCCGAATATTACCGTGGTAAATAACACAAAAGATATGAACTGTGAAACAGAGTACGTGGCCATTACACCGGCAGAGGCTGCATTCTGGTACAGGTAATTGATAAAGAACGGGAGCATCAGGAAATATGCATAACCCGCACCCAGCAGGAAAAGGATAAGGGCAATAGTTCCGGTCAGCAAAATTGAGACCCATGATTTCTTTATCCCGAACCGTCCTTTTAACGCTGAATAGGTGTAATATAAAACCAGTGGCAAAGTTAGCAGTACCCCTGCAATGAGCGCTACTTTTAGTTTCAGGAGCATAACCTCAGGAGGGGACAGGTAGATGACCTTGGCTCCCTCTGGCAGGATATTATCAATTATATTTCGTATGAATCCGCCCGTGAATGGAAATGATATGATGAATCCGCAAACGAGAACTAGTACGAACAGGATCAATTTCCTTTTTAGCATTACCAGGGTGATACTGATATCTTCATAGCTCATTATATGTCCTAAGTTCTAATTCGCTGGATATTACATAAAATTATGCAATATATTATTGATTCTCTGCATTACGTTTACATTGAATTCCATATTTATCAGACATACCTGCTGATAAGCAAACTGAACTCGAACAGGACCACGAGGAAAAATGCTGTTATCAACTGTGACATTCCGGTAATATCGGGTGCGATAAAAATAGCAAAACCGATGAGGATACCATAGACGATCACCCGTTTGTTCTTTAACTGTTCAGCTTTTACCAGTCCTGATTTGATAGCAATTACCATTAACATGGGGAGCTGGAATAACAGACCGAACATGATCATCAATGTCGTTATTATTGAGAATGTATCTCGTACTGATATTCCTGAGGATGCCACGTCTTCTGAATAAAGGAACATGTAGTTGAATATCAAAGGTATGACGATGAAGAAAGCTATCCCCATACCTATGAGGAATAGTACCAGTGAAGGGGGGACTACCAGTAGTGTAAATCTCTTTTCGTTGGGAAACAGTCCTTTTTGTATAAAGACGAATAATTCATACATGAATAACGGGAACACAAATGCAATAGCAATAGCAAGGGATAGAATCAATCTTGTTAGCATCCATTCCAACGGGGAGTAGATAACCATTTCGATCTCAGGAGGGAACAGGTGGGCCCACATGATCCCAATAAGTTCTCCTGTAAAGGGAAATGCACCCATAAGTACGATAATAAGTGCAGTCACAACTATGAGTAACCGTTTACGAAGCTCTTTTACGTGTTCCAGTATGGGTAATTCCTGGTCGCCTGGTACATTGTTCATGTATGACCTTTGATACGTCTTGATGACGGATAATTTTATAGGATTTGAGGATAATACAGATATTGTTTAGAAAAATGTTATTTGATACCAGAATTACCTTTAAGCTATATGTATTATACAGGTAATTACATTCCTTTCAAGAAGATAATTCACAGGATGAAGTTACCAAGAAGACTGATAACATGCTCGGCTCAACTGAATTGCTGCTCATTTTTGTAGCAGCGTTATTATTGTTCGGACCAGACAAATTGCCTGAGATCGCCCATTCCCTTGGACGTATGATAGGAGATTTCAGAAAGGCTATGCGAGAGGCCGAAAACCAGTTATCGGTTTCCGAGGTCAAAGAATCAATTGAAGAAACAATGAATATGGCCAAGATAGAGTAACAGGTCAGATACGTTTTGAGGTAGAATAAGAATGATAATGCCCGGACCCACAGAATTGCTGCTGATATTCCTCGTAATTCTCCTGCTCTTCGGAGCTACCAAACTTCCTGAACTTGCCAACGCGCTGGGCAGGTCAACAGGTGAGTTCAAGAAAGCCCAGAAGGAATCCGAAATATCATTGAAGGCACTTGATAAGAGCGAAAAACCGAAAGAAAAACCGAAAGAAATATCCAAGCTCCAGCAGTCAGCTGAGAACCTGGGGATATCGATCGAAGGCAAGACTGACGACCAGCTGCTTGATGAGATCGAGCAGGCTACCAAGAAATAACGGTTATTCTGGGCAGGGACACCGCATCACGTGATCATTCTTTATCCGTAATTTTGACTGCGGTACCATACGCCAGAATCTCGGCTGATCCTGCCATTACCATAGCAGTCATGAACCTCACATTTACCACGGCATCGGCTCCCATCTTCTCGGCATCTTCAACCATTCGGTTAATAGCTTTCTCCCTTGCCTCTTCGAGCATCTTTGAATATTCAGTCAATTCACCGCCTACGATGGTGCGCAAAACTGCCATGATATCCTTGCCGATATGCTTGGCCTGAATGGTACTGCCCCTCGCCAGGCCGAGGGTCCTGATAATCTCTTTACCTGCAATAGTGTCTGTATTTACGATAATCATATTCATACCTCAGTATTTCCTTTCAACCTCTGAATCCTGTTTCCCCATTTTTTCAGTTATTAAAGACAATATAGCCAGTACTATACCTGCTACAATGGCCGTGATCGACAATTTCAGTATCATGCTGGATTCGCTGGTGAATAGCTCATAGAGACTGTATCCCACCAGCATGACTACACCGATGACCGCAAGTCCTATGCCCAGATCTCGCATTAGAGTTTGATAATCCATATTGTATCTCCCATGAGGATATATCCATATAGTCACTTATTTTGAATAATAGTATAGGGAGAATCGGAAATATTCTCTTAAATTCATGCATTTCATACTTCTCCTTGAACATGAACATATATCATATGTGAGCTAAAAAAAGAATCTTTGCTGACTGTATAGTAAGAAGCGCCGGGGTTGGGATTCGAACCCAAGTGTACCAGAAGATACAACAGGTCTCGAGCCTGCCGCATATAGACTCCAATGAGTCACACGGCTCCGTTGGATTAGTCCGCTCTGCCACCCCGGCTTATTGGGGTAGGATTGTGTATACAGTCCTTGTTTAACTTTAAACTTCTGCATAGAACAAACCGCATCGTTAAATGAACACCGTAATTGATAAATATTGTGTGAATAGATAAATTGATTAGTTTATAATCAGGTAAAAATGACCGATAGTTCTTTGAAAAACGCACAAACAGATGTGAATAGTAGTGTGAGAAACATCTGTCTCAATAAGCTTATAACGAACAATATTGAGGATGAGAAAGACAAATACCAACTCTTTTTTCAAGAAGCGAAAGATGCCATATTTCTTGTTGATGAAGCAGGTAACTTCATAGATGTCAACCGTTCCGCCTGTAAATTCCTGGGATATGCCCGTGATGAGCTATTAGAAATGAATATCAAGGATGTGGATGCTGATCCCAGAGGACATGAAGCATTCCAAATGGCAATAAACGGCCTTGTTGATGATATCGATTTCGAGATGAACCAGCGCAAGAAGGATGGCATCCTCCTGCCGGTGGAGATAAAAGGCAACATCATTGATGTGGATGGCAGGCGAATAACGATGGCCATTGCCCGGGATATAACCCCACGAATGCAAGCTGAAACTGAGAAAAATAAATTGTTCCTGGCAATATCCACCTTAACCGATGGTCTCGCATTAACAGACGCAAATGACCATTTTACTTATGTAAATGGTGCCCATGCCCGGATATATGGTTATTCACCTGCAGAGCTTATCGGAAGGACCTGGCAAGACCTGGTGCAGCCAGAAATGATAATTCCAACTGAAAAGGCCTTACAGGAGACACTAGGTAATAAGAATGTGGGCTCTTTCTGTGGCGAGGTCCTTGCTCTTAGAAGAGATGGCAAAACGTTACCAACAGAGTTCAGGGCCACCGGTCTCTTTGATGAGAAAGGAGATTACCAGGGACATATATGTATCGTTCGAGATATCACCCATCAAAAAGAGGTAGAGGAATCCCTCCGTAAATATGCTATGGAACTGGAAACGTCAAACCATGTAAAGGACCTGTTCACGGATATCATTCACCACGACCTGTTAAATCCCCTGAATATTTCGCGTAATTATGTTGAAATACTAAAAGATAATGAAACCGAACCTGAAAAAAGAGGCTACTTAGATGTCATTTACAGAAATATGGTAAAAAGTCTGGAGTTGATAGAAAATGCTACTCTCCTCTCAAAACTTACGAGTCTGGAAAGTATCGAGTTTGAGAACCTGGACTTAAAGAATATCATTGAGAAGGTCATTGATAACTTTGAACCTTTTGTTTCTGAATATGGGATGAACATTGAAAATCGCATCACTCAGAGCATTCCTATCAGGGCAAATCGAATAATTGAAGAAATATTTACCAACTATATCTCAAATGCTATAAAATACGGGCGAATGGGTAAAAAAATTACGGTAGACGTCGAGGAAAATACCGATTCATGGAAAGTAAAAGTCATCGATTTTGGTGAAAGTATAAAAGACACAGATAAGGCGGGGATATTTAACAGATTATACTCACTGGAAAAGAAAGGAGTAAAGGGTTCAGGGTTGGGACTGACCATTGTAAAAAAGGTCGCAGAACTCCACGACTTGCGAGTATGGGTAGAAGATAATCCCGAGGGTGGGGCCATTTTTGTGTTAGAGGTCCCAAAATCATAACTTTAGTTGTTTTATTCCTGTTCAACCATGTATAATCATCCATACATAGGTGATCTGTCTTCACCACAGCCTGCGACGTTTTGCCTGTTTCGGTGACATGACAGCATGTATCTATTGTGAAAAAAATAGTTTCGTAATTGAACAAATTGACACAACAATTCATTCGCTAACTGCCGGACCGCCGTATCCCCGTATCTTGAACTCGGCCCCGATATCCTCTGATATCCGGCGGCACTGCTTGATATCCACACCCGGCAGGTCAAGTACCGTAAACCTGAGTTTGATCCCCTCATTCACAATATCCCTGGCAAAATCCTTCATTGAACCGTACGTATTTTTGTACAAACGGGGCTGTACCAGGCGTTCATACGTAGCCTCATCATGGGTGTTCAGGCTGATCGATATCTCGTCAACACCTGCCTTTGCCAGTTCGTGTGCCACATCCCTGCCAGGGAACTGAAGTTTGGCATGCCCGATAGTATCTATCCGCACCAATACCCCACGGGCTTTGAGCCATTGTGTTATCTCAAGTACATCATCCAGCCTGGTCAGCGGCTCGCCCAGGCCGGTGAACACCACTTCGTTGAATCCGGATAGGTCATAGTTGCCCAGTGCTTCTATTACTTCACTGACCCTTGGTTCCCTTGTCAACACCAGGTTGTAACCGTAAACGCCGTCTCCATAATTCTTGATACAGAAGATACAGTTGCAGGTACATCTATTGGTAATATTCAGGTAAAGATTTCCATGTGCAGGGTATGCAATCGTCCCCGGGTCCTGTCCCTTCATCTCTCTATCACTCGGTAACACCTGTAATCTACAAATAATAATGACCTGTAAACCCTTAAGGTTATTCACCCAAACCCTGCATTAAGGCTTTTCAATATCTTTTTCACTGGTTCGGGCAGCCGTCCCCGCTGCATAGCTTTCATCTGGTCAGGGGTTATCATTTTCATGGCCGTGCTCATCATAGGGTCAGACCTCATCAGTCCGTCCATGAGTTTCTTGACATACACCGACGTACTGATCTCCAGGCCTATCTGCTCTCGCCACCTGTGCTCATAGTCTGATAACGTACAGGTCCCCGATACTGCCCCGGCAGCAGTCTCGCCTGCCACTTTACCACCGACCATTGCTGTAGGTATACCCCCGCCGTTTGTGGCTATCAGGTGACCTGCCGCATCTCCGCATATCATTATGTTGCCTTTCACGGTTTCGGGAGGAGCGCCTCCCACGGGCACGATTCCGCTGATAACTGCCGTTATCCCGGCACCCTCGAACATCGGTGCAGCCCTTGGATGCTCATACATGAACCTGTGCAGGTAATCCTGTGCAGATATGCCTTTTTCGCACAGTGGCTGCCGTATTCCCACTCCGATATTTGCTGTATCACCGCCCTGGCTGATGATCCAGGCGTAGCCTCCAGGAGCATAGTCCCGTCCAAAGAACATCTCAACTGCTTCGGAGTCTATGTCAACTCCGGTAAGTTCGTATTCCAGCGCCACTGCCCTGCCCATTTCGTCGTTCCGGTCAATCAGGCCTGCTGTTTTTGCCACCAGTGAAGTGGGGCCATCCGCACCGATAATGACCTTTGCCTTGATGGTAAATTCACCATGTATCCCCCTCACTGATACCCCGTCCCCTTCAATGGAATCTGCACGGGTCCCTATCATCAATTCTGCCCCGGCCCTGGCCGCTTCCCGGGCAAGGTGTTTATCGAACCTGCTCCGGTCCAGTACATTTGCCGGGACTTCGAACTCCTTTGGTTCAAGGTTAGGTGCGATGAAGCGGTGGATGCGGGTAGAGGTGTGAATACAGCTTTTCGGGATATCCTTAAGCGTATCAGGCAGGTCTGCACCGGGCAGTAATTCTTCCAGTTCTTCGTAACAGGGCAAAAAACCGCCACACTGGATCGGAGTGCCGATGTCCTTTTTCTTATCAATGAGCAGAACGCTGGCATCGGAGCGGGCCGCATACATGGCTGCCGTTGAGCCAGCAGGTCCGGCACCGATAACGATTATGTCGTAGGATTCTTCAGGGGTCATTATTATTTTTCTCGTATATTTGATAATGGGATACAATAGACAAAATAGACTTAAACATGACTATTTCATGTGCAGAACCAATAGTCAACACAATACCAAAAATGTAGAAACGTACGACTACAAATCCGTGTGAATCAGTGAAATCTGTGTCTTATTATGTTTCATATTCGGCAAAATCGAATCTTAATAG
>JAMJFV010000429.1 GCA_023544495.1 ANME-2 cluster archaeon | reverse complement strand
CTCCGTTGTAAATCCTCTTATACCGAGAGTTAGAAGAGACACCCCAGAAAATAGGGTATGGCAACATCAAAGATTAGTGCCAATACTGTGCCAGAAGCATGGGTTAGAAGAGACACCCCAGAAAATAGGGTATGGCAACGCATTCATAAGAAAAATGTGTTGGCCCTAAAAGATGTTAGAAGAGACACCCCAGAAAATAGGGTATGGCAACCAGTACATCCGGCACTAAAAACCACCAACGACAAGTTAGAAGAGACACCCCAGAAAATAGGGTATGGCAACTCCATAACCGCTCTGACATCATATTGATAAGATGTTAGAAGAGACACCCCAGAAAATAGGGTATGGCAACAATTCAAAAATGAATATCTTCCACCGCATCCAAACTGTTAGAAGAGACACCCCAGAAAATAGGGTATGGCAACATTCCGAGCATAGCGACATCCATGAGGCCGCTTGCGTTAGAAGAGACACCCCAGAAAATAGGGTATGGCAACTTCTTATGGCATTCTGTGCATTTCTTAC
>JAMJFV010000428.1 GCA_023544495.1 ANME-2 cluster archaeon | reverse complement strand
GGCTGTCAATAGCGGGACAAGTGCACTGGATATCGCGGTCCAGTCATTGAATCTGCCGGAAGGTAGTGAGGTCATAACTACCCCTTTCACGTTCGTCGCTACATCCAATGCCATCCTCTATAATGGTCTGAAACCTGTATTTGCAGATATCTGCAGTGATACGTTCAATATCGACCCTGAAGATATCAGGCGAAAGATCACAAAGGATACGAAAGCCATCATCTATGTGGACTATGCAGGGCAGCCGTGTGATATCAAAGCAATCCGGGACATTGCAGATGAATTCGACCTGTACCTGATTGAGGATGCCTGCCATGCAATAGGGGCTGAATACGATGGAAAAATGGTGGGGAATTTTGCAGACCTTACAATCTTCAGCTTCCATCCCGTGAAGCATATCACAACCGGAGAAGGTGGAGCCGTTGCGACGGAGGATGAAGGATTATATAAACGCCTGTCGCTTCTTAGAAATCATGGTATAGACAAGGATGCGCAGGACAGGTATGGCCCTGATGCATCGTGGGCA
>JAMJFV010000427.1:225-528 GCA_023544495.1 ANME-2 cluster archaeon | reverse complement strand
CTATCATTGGTCCGGTCGGCCGGATCTGCTCCTGCTGGCCCGATGCTCAGTAATTTCATCTCGGTGAGGTTGTGGCATACCATACAGGAGGACATGTTATCGGTGCTGTTCCCTGCTTTGAGCTCGGCACCGCTATAGAAATGCTCAACTACTACAGGAATGATACCTGCTCCAGAAAGGTTAGCAGGTATGTTAGTACCTACGTGGCATTCTTCACAGGTATAGGGTTCAATGCCGTTGAAGTCGCCGAGCCGGTCACCGTGGGACGTTAGCGTGGAAGGATAGGTGCCGTTGTCGATGTGG
>JAMJFV010000427.1:0-215 GCA_023544495.1 ANME-2 cluster archaeon | reverse complement strand
GACAGGCCAGACCCATCCCAGGCGGTGGTGTTCCCGATGTTGTTATTTGTGATTGTTGGTGGTACCGGAGTCCACTGGGTACCGTTATAGTTACCGGCACCCTGTTCGTGACAGCCACCACACCAGATATCATCGCTGGTAAGTGTTGTGTTCAGTGCCTGGCCATTACGGATACTCTCGATAGTCCCGATAGCAGTAATACTGTGCCTGGTATC
>JAMJFV010000426.1 GCA_023544495.1 ANME-2 cluster archaeon | reverse complement strand
GAGGGATTGAAACGACGGATAAGCAAGCTATGCAAATCTTTAGCGCGAAAGTTAAAATCAGACCTTGGAGGGATTGAAACATTATTAGCTCTGCGGGAAGGTGCTTATCTGCAATGTTAAAATCAGACCTTGGAGGGATTGAAACTAGTACCCGCTCATTTGAAGGTAAGGGGATTCTAATGTTAAAATCAGACCTTGGAGGGATTGAAACATGAGTAAACTGTTATCTTCATTAATTGAACAAATGGTTAAAATCAGACCTTGGAGGGATTGAAACCAATCAAACGCCACATCACTTATTACGATTGGCATACTGTTAAAATCAGACCTTGGAGGGATTGAAACATATATGAATTAGACCACCACGTGCACGGTTCAGTAAGTTAAAATCAGACCTTGGAGGGATTGAAACACATAATGCCTATTATGGTTTACTTCCTGCGGTGGAGTTAAAATCAGACCTTGGAGGGATTGAAACAATATAAAAAGTATGATAGATGAAGAGTATAAAACAAGTTAAAATCAGACCTTGG
>JAMJFV010000425.1 GCA_023544495.1 ANME-2 cluster archaeon | reverse complement strand
CAATGAATTGCAGATACTGCTCAACCTCATAGCCAGAGATACCCTTCTCGTCGACTATCCCCTGTACGACCTCAGGATGGTAAAAGCCAGACCATCCGGGGACGGCTACCACATCAATGTACAATCCGATGTAGAGGTGATCAAGGAATTATATGAATACAGCACCCACATAGACGAGCTTCCCTCATTCGATGACATCAAGTACTGCATGCTCCTGAGCGGCATGGTCCAGTATGACAATATGGTCGAATTCCGGGAAAAACTCAGTGCCCTCAACAAGCTGGACCGGACCATCTACTTTGCTCCCGATACCAACCTTTTCTACCAGGCCGCCTTCTCCAAACTGGACATCCCGAATCCGCATTATCTGGTCGTGGATACCGTGTATGACGAAATAGAATCATCCATCAACCACAAGTACTTCCCAAAACTCATCTACGAGATGAAAGAAGATGCGCTCTACCACGGTGAACTGCTGGACGAACTCAAGAACCGCAAACCCAAAAAATCACGAAAAGCCGCATACATTGCAA
>JAMJFV010000424.1 GCA_023544495.1 ANME-2 cluster archaeon | reverse complement strand
GGCCCATAAGTTGGGCCGGGCCGTCTATTTCATGCTCAAAAACAGAGAGGGATTTGATTTGAACAGATTTTTGATCGCTTGACCTGGAGGGGACGGATGAGCCCGAAGTCTAACTGGACCCTTGTTCCACGAGCATACCTTACACCGGCAAAGGAGAAGAAACTCCATGCGCACGGGCAAACTCCACAGCGCGCGCAAGGTGATATGCCGACTATTCCCGGGGAGCAAGTGGTTTTGATTAGCGGTCCGTCCCGCTCCTTTTTATACTGAGCAACAGATGATTTTTTTCAGCGGTTCTGCTCCTTACCCGAGCCCGCATCTAACTGGGGTTTACACCCTGACTCTTTGATTGGGACGGCACGAGGGCACGTTATCGTTTCTAGGTCGCGGGCAGCAAACGGCTTCCCGCAACTGTCCGATCTTCAGGCAAGTGCCTGGGCACCGGATGGTTGAACCTCAATAAGTGTTTGGTGCAGAACGCTTCTGTCGCCGAACGGAAAGATCAGGGTCGCATCTTAAAAATTAAGTATTGTTTTT
>JAMJFV010000423.1 GCA_023544495.1 ANME-2 cluster archaeon | reverse complement strand
CATTTGTGCTTCGGCGTTATCTTTCATTGTTTCAATCCCTCCAAGGTCTGATTTTAACGTTGTCCTCGGAGAAATCGGGGATTGTTGTTTGGGTGTTTCAATCCCTCCAAGGTCTGATTTTAACGCAGAAGAACACCGAGTATGAACCATCCGATATAGTGTTTCAATCCCTCCAAGGTCTGATTTTAACCATTACTATGATGGTAAAAGCATGTACCCATTCACGTTTCAATCCCTCCAAGGTCTGATTTTAACTGTCGGAAGGTTGGATATTGGGTGTATATTATCCCGCGTTTCAATCCCTCCAAGGTCTGATTTTAACAGGGTCTGTGATTTATATGATCTTTGGAATGTTATGTTTCAATCCCTCCAAGGTCTGATTTTAACACGGTATGATAAAGACGTATAGACCGTACAAACCTAGTTTCAATCCCTCCAAGGTCTGATTTTAACAAAGCAGGAGCGGGGAACCCTTCTTGTATATTCAAGGTTTCAATCCCTCCAAGGTCTGATTTTAACAGGTGTAACCGGTATGGATGCTAA
>JAMJFV010000422.1 GCA_023544495.1 ANME-2 cluster archaeon | reverse complement strand
ATGATCTATGCTGCAATGGCACACTTAATGGTTAAAAGACTTGGTCGTATTGAACCTTCCAGCCAATGAAAGAAAATATTCAGACAGGCTCTAAGACGTTGTAGCTGCTTTTCGTCCAATACTTTATTAAGAGCGTTATCTCGCATTTTGGAAATTATTTTATTCGACAATCTAAAAGATTCCAGCAATTTGAAAGCTTCGTCATTGAAAAAATAACTTCTTGGTTTGCTACCTTGCAATATATCCAGAATACTCAGACGATCTTTGGTGGGAATTGTGAAATAAGCCGTATAAAAGGGATTGCATAAAATTTCAACATATTGATTCTGTCCATTTACTTTTGCACCAGTATCATCTATCTGCTGATACATTGTGGATTCCAATCCTGCTCTAAAAATATCGGCTTTTTCCTGATGGAAACCTTCGATTTTCTTTGTGAGAATACGAGATATTGTGGCTGATGATATGTGTATTCCAATATTCTCAAGAAATTCATGTATTTTTGGTTCAGACATGTTGGAAGCGTGCTTTAAAGTCAGAATCAAAG
>JAMJFV010000421.1 GCA_023544495.1 ANME-2 cluster archaeon | reverse complement strand
ATCACGGTGTAAACGGTTCTGGTTCACACCAGGTTATTTATCGGTTCATCCCCACGCGGGTGGGGAACTCTTACGGCATTGTTTGCCACTTCCTCACATAGTCGTTTCAATCCCTACAAGGTCTGATTTTAACCATCTTTGGGATCGGATTAAGTTAAGTGATGGTTCAGTTTCAATCCCTCCAAGGTCTGATTTTAACGGAACAACACGGCCCACTCCAGGAGCTCGCTCAACTGAGTTTCAATCCCTCCAAGGTCTGATTTTAACGCAAAATTTTCTAAGATTGTAAAATTCTGCCCAGAGTGGTTTCAATCCCTCCAAGGTCTGATTTTAACGCGCGGCGGCTGGTGATTCAGAGGTCGAGGTATACATGTTTCAATCCCTCCAAGGTCTGATTTTAACTAAACGGGCGGTGCTATATCCTCATACTTGAGGTATTGTTTCAATCCCTCCAAGGTCTGATTTTAACTTCAATGAGTCACCTTGATTTCATACGATCAGAGCTGTTTCAATCCCTCCAAGGTCTGATTTTAACATGGATTTTTTAGCCA
>JAMJFV010000420.1 GCA_023544495.1 ANME-2 cluster archaeon | reverse complement strand
CTTATGTGGTTTCAGAAATAAAAGAGACTAAGAAGCTTAAAATGTTCATGGGGCTGAATAATCTATTAGAAATAGAAAATATTTACAAATCTGTCTCAAAATTGGATAGTAAGGATTTGAATACATTTTTCAAATCAATCTTCAAAATAATCAAAAATTCACATAAAACGGGGAAAAAGTACGTAATAATTGATACCAGTGCACTTCCGATTGACATCAATACATGGAGAAAGAAAAATAAAATTGGAAAAGGAAAGAAGTACAAATGGTCATATTCGGCATCTAGCGGCTATTACGTAGGTTACAAACTTATCTTAGCAATTGATGCCGAAACTTTTGAAATACTGGGATTTGAGATCTATGAGAATTCACCTAATGATTCAAAACTCCTGGAAAATTTTGTTGAGAAGCTCTGTAATTCTAGAAAATTGAAACAAGGAGATGCTGTAATTTGCGATAGGGGTTTTACAGGCAAAAATAATTACCATATTCTCACAGTGACCGTTACATTACATGTTGGTGCTTTCAAATTAACCGCAGATGGACGCCGA
>JAMJFV010000041.1 GCA_023544495.1 ANME-2 cluster archaeon | reverse complement strand
CTGCCGGGATCCCTGCCCGTTATTAACCGCAAGGCTGTGGAGTATTCCATTAAGGTGGGGCTGGCACTGAACTGTTCCATTGAGGAGCATACCCAGTTCTACCGTAAGAATTACTACTACCCTGACCTGCCAAAAGGCTTCCAGATAACCCAGTATGATTATCCTATCGCGTCCAGGGGCTACATCAATATCGAGGGCGAGGACGGTGAGGTCCGTATCCGCATCAACCGGGCCCATATGGAAGAGGACCCCGGCCGTCTGGTACACGAGGGCGGCAGTATCGAGCGCTCCAAGTACACCTTCATCGACTACAACCGAAGCGGTGTGGCGCTACTTGAGATAGTGACCGAGCCCGACCTGCGGAGCCCGAAGGAGGCGCGCAGGTTCCTGGATAAGCTGCGCAACATCCTGGGTTATCTGGACGTGGTGGATACTACGCTTGAGGGCTCCATGAGGGTGGATGCCAATATCTCGCTGGCGGGCGGCAGCCGGTCAGAGGTGAAGAATATCAGCAGCCACAAGGGTGCGGAGAGGGCATTGCTGTTCGAGATAATCCGGCAGAAGAACCTGCTGAGGCGGGGCGGCAAGGTGGTACAGGAGACCAGGCACTTTGATGAGGGCAGGGGCGTGACCGTGAGCTTGCGTACCAAGGAAGAGGCGCATGATTACCGTTATTTCCCCGAGGCTGACCTTGGCCCAATTAAGGTGGCTGACTGGGCGCCTGAGATCATGGAGACCCTGCCGGAACTGCCTGATGCCAGGAGAGTCCGGTTCATTTCCCATTATGACATCACCGATGACCATGCGAAAAGCCTTACTTCCGAGAAGCAGGTGGCAGATTTTTATGAGGCTGTGGCGTCAGATGTTGACCCGAAACTGGCAGCTGTGTGGATAGCAGATGTGCTCAAAGGTGAACTGAATTACCGGGATATTGGGATTGATGCATTTGCCAGGGAGTATATGGTAATGCTGGTAACATTGGTGGCCGGGGATAAGATCACTGAACAGAGCGGGGTCGAGGTTATCCGCACAATCCTGGATGAGGGTGGCAGTCCCGAGGAAATTGTGGCGTCAAAGGGTCTGTTGAAGGCAGGTGGCGACATTGTGACCACGGCTGTGGCGGAGGTCATTGCAGAGAATCCCCAGGCTGTTGAGGATTACCGGTCCGGGAAGGCTGAGGCTGTGAATTTCCTGACCGGGCAGGTCATGAAGAAGACCAGGGGCCGTGCCGGTGCCAAAGAAGTGCGAGAGATGATAATCCAGAGGATTTAAATCAAATCGTTGTAATATCATATATGAGGTTAGAACATGAAAGAAGAACGCTGGGGAGATGTAGGTTCCAAATTCTCACACGTGACGAGCGTGCATCCCTGTTACAACGAGAAGATGCATTTCAAGACCGCCCGCATCCATCTGCCGGTTGCGCCAAAGTGCAATATCCAGTGCGGGTACTGCATCCGTAAGATCGATAAATGCGAGCATAGGCCCGGTGTGACCAGCGGGATCATTACGCCGCAGGAGGCACTGGAGCGGGTAGACAAGTATGTCGGGGAGATGGAGAACCTGAAAGTGGTTGGTATTGCGGGTCCTGCCGAGGCCCTGGCCAATGAATCAACGTTCGAGACTCTGCGCCTGGTGCATGAGAAGTATCCCGACCTGATCAAGTGTGTTGCATCCAACGGGCTGCTGCTCAGCGAGAAGATCGATGAGTTGAAAGCGGTTGGTGTGAGCAGCGTGACCGTGACCGTGAATGCTGTCAAGCCCGAGACCGCTGCCAAGATATACCACTGGGTGCGGTACCACGACAAGACCTACAAAGGCCTGGAAGCTGCCGAACTGTTGCTGGAGAAGCAGTGGGAAGGCATCAGAAAGGCCAGTGAGGCAGGACTTATTGTCAAGACCAATACGGTGCTGCTGCCTGATATTAACATGGACGAGATCGAGGATATTGCCAAAAAGGCGGCCGAATCCGGTGCTGCTATCATGAATATTATCCCGCTTATCCCGCTGTACGATTTCGAGGGCTCGGAGCCGCCGACGTGCGAGGACCTGAACCTGGTGAGGACGCTGGCTGAGGAGTACATGCCCCAGTTCAGGCTGTGCCAGCAATGCCGGGCCGATGCGGTGGGTGTGCCAGGGGAGGAACCCTGCGGGTCGCCGGTGCAGAAGCGGGCGCAGAGTGAGTATTACCATGGGTGAGTGAAGGGGTTATCTGTGCTGTTTTGTTTTAGGAAGATAATGGAAATGCTATACAGGCTCCGTTACAATTTGTATGGGGTGTACGGGTGACTGAAGACAATAAAAGTTCCATGCTCGTAAAGTCGATAGAAGCGATTGTCGGAAAAGTATCAAATTCGAAACATTGGATAAATTTCAAACCAGTGAATCGTTATGCACTGCCAATGCAGATACTGGGAAGATACAAATGAACTTCAGTCCGGAAATTATGCAAAATGCATTTGTAAGGGAAAATAAAAAAACAGGAACAAGATATGTTTGACATGCTCACTGTCACAATGCTTCCGGCCGCTCCGGTTGTCTGGAACACACTACCAGGTAATGATACGGTCCTGCTTCTCTTGTTTCCACCTGTGAGAATCCATTCAACCGTAATATTTCAGTAACATCCAGTTCAGAGAACCTGTGTTCCACGGGCGGTCCCATCGGTGTCTCCTCTTTTTTCCAGTCAACCACTGCCAGGATGCCGTCGCGTTTCAATATGCGCAGGACTTCTTTAAGCCAGGGTGTGGTCATCAAGTTCATGGAATACGTTTGCCATGAATACCACATCAGCAACATTGTCAGCCAGGGGAAAACTGGACTCTCCGGACTTCATAGGCTTGAGATTGTTCATGTTTTCGGATCTGGCCCTGCTTCGTAGAGCTTCCACCATCTCATCAAGTATATCCAGGGCATAAACCTCTCTTACACGTACGGCCGCAGGTAGTGCAAAATACCCGGTACCAGCACCGATATCCACAAAGACAGCGTTTTCATTCAGGTCGAGCATATCAAGGATGGTCTCAGGGTCAAGGAATTCCTTTCGCCCCGGATCATCCAGCACCGCGACCTTTTTGGCATCGAATTTATGTGACATGTAAATCCCTTTGAGAATTAAGTATCCATCCCATAAAAAAGTATTGCACGATTTTGTAAATACTGTGCACTCTAACTATGCATTACTGATTTTAAAACCAACAGTCAAATACCTTATATCAAATAGGATATTACCACCCGAACATGCGTATATCCTATCTTGCCCTTTCAGATACACGATGCACCGTGCAGGTATCGGGATGCAACTTCAAGTGCCTGGGCTGCTTTAGCAATGAACGGCACCAGGGAGGCGTAGAAATATCAGCAGCCCGCATAACCGAACACATACCGAAGGGCAGGGAAGTGATGCTGGCCGGAGGCGAACCTACTATTGATGGTGAAGGGCTGCTATCGCTCATGCACGAACTGGAGGGGCACAAAGTTATTCTTTCCACCAACGGACATTGCCTGGATAAGGCACTGCTGGAAAACCTTACCGGCATTACCGTCCACATAGACCTGAAAGCACTGGACCAGCAACTACACAGGTGGTATACGGGTAAGGACAATAGCAGGGTACTGGAAGCCATACGATTGCTCTATGACCGGGGATTCGATTTTGAAGTAAGCACTGTCTATGTCCCTCATGTGGTGGATATCGACGAGATCGGGCACATAGCAGCATTTTTATCAACAATCGGCAATATCAGATACAAGATCATACGCTACATGCCAGTAAGAGGCTTTTCCAGACGACCCGTGCCGCAAGAGATATATGCTGCTGTCAAAGCTGCCGGCAAGTATCTTGGTAATGTTTCCAGTTCAATGGAGAATCGCAGCCATCCCACACACAGGCGGATTGTACTGCCTGACCCATAATTCCCGGTGTAATACTTTCACTCCCCTCTTGGCTACACTATAATAGCCGAACAGTCAATCCACTATCGTACAATATGTACGGGAAGGAATTGCAGTAATCACTCTTTGTTCCGTCATGACATTCCTTCCCGTTCCCCTCCATATCTGTCACCCTTTCAACAGGTTCCGGTATGATTTTTCTATCAGGTCATCGACCATGACGCCATGCTCCTTGGCAACCAGTATCCCCAGCACATCAATGGTGAACAATCCCGCAGTCTCACTGCGCTTCTTATTGATGCGCGCAACAATATTACGTTTTTCAAGCCCGGTACTGCCCATTATCCTGTCGACTATCTGCTCGAACACATCTTTTTCCTGGAACACCGACGCATCAGGCTTAAATCCCATCGGGATCTCCACATCCTCTAAATTGAACAGTGCTTTTAGCATCCCCTTATTCCGGGCAATGACGCCATTATCCACGGCTGCCTGCACAAAGGCCTTGGCAATATCAGGTTTGAACCAGTTAAGGTCCATGGACAGGGTCATCACAAATTCACTCTCCTTCAAACAATTAATTCCCTTTCTTTTAAAGGGCTGGGCGGCGGTGAATAATATGTCGCTCATAATGTTCCCTACAGAATACCTTCAGCAGTAATGATAAGTTCAACAATCTGCCCTTCTTCCCGTGAGCGGTGTTTCATCAGGACGGCCCTGCGCCTGTTATTCCCTGTCCTTTCCATTTTGATTATGGTCTTTGAAATATGTTCTATAAGGTTCCCCCCCAGAGGACAAACTCCTCCGGTTTTGGTATCAGTGTAGACCTGGTTCGTGATAACAACTGCCATATCAAATTTTCGTGCGAGTCTGTGAAGCCCTGCCAGCTGTTCCACCAATTTTCGCCTCGTATGTGCATTTCCTTCATCGTCAGGTGATAATCCGAACCGGTAAAAGAGGGTAGCAGAGTCAACGATAACCAGCCCGATACCGGTACCGGCCAGCTTTTCAACATCCACGACTGCAGAATACTGCTGCTGGAAATCCTTTGGTTCATAGATGATAAGGTCTTTTGCCAGCTCTTTTGCATCATTTTTTGCTATCTGGCTGAAACGTTCAGCTGAGAACCCTTCAGTATCAATGATCACAGCCCTTTCCCCATTTCTGATACACTGTACTGCAAGCTGTGTGCAGATATTTGTCTTACCAGTACCCGATGCACCGTAAACCTGGGTGATTATGCCACGTTCGATGCCTCCGCCAAGCAAAGCATCCAGGTTATCACTTCCTGACGGCATACGTTTATCCTTTGCACTTTTATTGTCATTTTCGTTATGCATATCTGCTGTCAATAGTACGTCTCCATTACAGGTCTTTAATGGTCAATAGTGAAATTCCTTCGGTCTGCTCCATCTCCACTGACGGCTCACCTGTCAATATCCAGCCACTTTTAGCAGGCAGGGAATTCATGTATAATTTCATTATATTTACGTCATCGGGTGTGGGCGTATCCAGGTATTTTATCAGTACACTGTCATCCCCGTTATCGGCAAATGCATCAAAATCATACGTTACTCCAGCAGCATCGATACACATAATGTCCCTGAATTTCCTGTAACCTTTCAATTTATTCAATGCCAGTTCCACCAGTTCCTGAGGTGATTCTCCATAGATAATACCTGCCCTGTCAGCGGGTTGTTCAGTTTCATCGGTCTGCAAGACAATATCAACTGGCAGGTCTAATATTTCCCTGAAAAATAGATCCGGTTCAAGCCGTACAAATGTTTCATCTGCTATCAAATAGACTGAAATTATGTTACCTATAGTATCAGGTGTCAGATCGTCATTTTTCAATAATGCTTCCTTTATCTTCGGTGTGAAGGCATCGGTGAAATCCTTGATATGATCAAGAGGGACCCGTATAGCCATTCTCCTGTGCGGTCCTCGTTCATAGATCTTGAACCCGAACTCCCGATCCAGGTCATCTCTCATCTTATTAATAATAAGCTGCACATTTATCCTGTCACCTAACAGGTCTTCAATAAGATTGCTTTGCACTTTTACAAATTTCCTGCCGGTCACCATTACAACAGAATCAAGGTACCGGATATCTTCGATATCCATTTTCTGCAGCAAATCCTTGATACTTTGTATTACATCTGAATCTTCTGCGGGTGCCCTGAATACCAGTATCCATTCACCTGCCACTCTCAAGGTTCTGACTTGATGTGATTCACTTACTACATCCTTTAAATGGTTTAACTGGCTATTTTTCAAATCGAACACCTGAGAGAATGAAACCCATGCTGTGATAGAGAATATTGATGTTAATAATATAGAAATAGTTTATCACAAAATATAAGGATCCAATTCCAGAATAATCGGTTTGAAAAGAACAGGAACATTAGCACCGAGAAAATCCTTACTTTTAGTCGGATTAACTTTAAAAAAATATATGTCATTTCCCGGAGTACATTAAAATCCCTCATCACAGCTCAATCAGACCTTTTCTTACAGATTTGACAACCAATATGCCGGTACCAACATCAAATTCCAATGTCCGTCCATAATCGTCTCCGGTATCCTCTGCAATAATTTCAATACGCAAATCACCCAGTTTCTTCTTAACAGCAAGGATATTCTCTTCCCCGATCTTCAATTGACCGTTGCCGTTACACTGGAACATGTGTGCTCCTCCGGCTATCTTTGCAACTAATGTTGATTTGCTGGCCCCGAGTTCCTGCATTTCATGTATCATCAGGTCTATCGAAGTATCTGCATATTTTGCCAGATAATTCCGGCCGTTGCCATTGGCAATGGTTAAACGTGCCCTGCTACTATCAGGCAGCATAATATGTGCCAGCCCTCCGACTTTTATTCTTGGGCTATAGAGTGTAACTCCCACACAAGAACCAAGCCCCACTGTTATCAGGCGGTAATCGTCTGTGGCAACTTTTACATCTGCCATCCGGACAATTTTTAGCGTTTTCATGGAATCGTTTTTATGAAGATTATGTACCTGTTCAGCTATCTCTTAACTTTTTATAGTATTCTCCAGTTCGAACATGTCAAACACCTTTTGTAGCTTATCAGGATTAGGGAACATAAGAATTGTAAAGTTAATATCCATACCAACTACACAAAACTTGTTCTTGAACATGATAACAAAATCTCCACTATTTGCGGCTTTAATTAGCGCATGGTCAATAATGGAATCAGCAAAATCATAACCGAATATAGGTGTATTATGTGAAAGTTCGATCGAGAACGTGTTCGCCCATGTATCAACGAAAGATGAGGTGACGATATTTCCAATTTCAATTACAACCGATTTTTGCATATCAGTGAACATCTCATCTGTTTCTTCATCTGCAAAATCAGCAAGCATTATGTTCGATAGTTCATTTACACTATCAGTGCTCAAAAGGAACAGCATAGTTCCGGAGATTGTCCCGACGAAATTTGAATATAGTCCAACCATTTCTTTATTACCCACGATCTGTGGAATTGAATATATGGATATCAGGTTGGCTGACGTCACATCCATTTCAACATCCGTTCCTAACAGCTCGGTCAGTGAGACCATAGCCTTTTGGGCACTTTTATCACCAATTTTTTTGATCTGATGTAGTTTTTCTACTTCGCTTAGTTTTTGAATCACCGGCATCACCTTCTTAATGTTAAAGTGCTAACACACTTTCAATTTCCTGCAGGACTTTTGCAGCCTTGAATGGTTTCATGACATATCCTTTAGCGCCTGCATTTATTGCCTTTTTCATCTTTTCTTCCTGACCAACTGAAGTACATATTATGATCTTCGCATCTCCATGTTTTTCCGTGATAATTGATGTTGCCTGAATCCCGTCCATATTCGGCATGACAACATCCATAGTTAACACGTCCGGTTTCAGTTCCTCATACAATTTGACGGCTTCGGTCCCGTCACAGGCTTCACCAACAATATTGTATTGTGGTGACAGAAGTTTCTTCAGGATGCCTCGCATAAACATCGAATCGTCTACAATCAATACACTAGCACTCATACGTATTTTCCTCCTGGGAACAGTAGCTTGTCAAGTATTTTATTTGTATATTTATTTGAAATAATAAGTACTATTTTTTCAATGAACATTATGTATTCCTGTAATGTTACGAACTCAGGTATTGCCAGGGATATTAAAGTACGTCATCTTTTTTTATTAATTCCATGGTTTCGATCCATCGTTTTCCAGTATCAGATAACTTGTAATATGCTGTCCCATCGAAGTCTATCGTTTCTACCAATTCTACTCCGATAAGTGAATTCGCTTTGTCGTACCTGTGTCCCATACCACGCAGGCCACCGAGTACGTTGGTAGGATCAATTTTGGTGTGCCTGGAAATATCGGACGGATATGATGAATTTGGATAGATCTTGTATAAGTACATCATGATATCTTTTCTGACCCTACTCTTTTTTAGTGAGCGTAATATGTGGGGATGCTGGATATCTTTGAATGTACTTATTCCTGAATCCATACTTCTCACAATACTAATTATAATGATGACATTATTTAAGTGTTTTGTCTTTAATTATCAGGCTCAGACAGTAAGAACAATATACACAGATAAATTATATGCAAATATTTTTATATTGTCTGGACGTTGCAATCAGTTTGACCAGGTATAGTGGTTCATAATCAATTAATCGTATTACCTTGTGATGCTCCGTTATCACACTTTTCAGGACGCCGACGACACACAAATATTAAATAGCATAAAGATGATAATTATAATTAGATTTATTTTAAAGTAAAAAACAATGGCGGACTATTAACCTAATCGAGGATATGGATATGGATATTTCAGATTCACAATTCAGACATAACATTAAATCATCCCTTTCCGATATCACTGCTGGTTTTATTTTGATCATCGTTTCTGTTTTAGTGTTCTTTGAGTTGTTCTATGTACTGAGGGATCCATTTCTCAATTTAACATTGGGACTATTGTTCCTGTTTATCGCTTACATCAGTACTGATTTAGAGGGATTTGATAATTTTAAGGAAAAATTCCTGAATTTTGATTTTAACGGACTGATATTAGGCCTGACTCTTTTAACGGTCTCTGCTCTTGGGATCATTGGACAGATCAACCTGATACGTTGGTTTTTCTTTCCGTTAATACCAGGATTCCTGCTTATTATTGTTGCTTTTGCAAGAATATATTTTAAGATCAATGAACCCGATATTACCATTAACCGGATGAGTATTAGCGGATTTCTGGGCGGGGGAATTTTATTACTGTATTCCTCACTGTTATATGTAAACCTCCCTTCACTGGCATGGAACCCACTGTTTCCGGTCCTGATTACTGGTATGTTGTACCTGGCCATGTATGTCAATGTCTTTCCTGAAGTCAGGACGCATGAAGAAGGAATGCATAATGTCGTAGTCTGGATGGAAGATATTGAGGGGAAAATCGCAAATGTATGGAAAGAGTTTGAATCGGTAAAATTCAATTATAAAGATCCTGAATTCCAGAAAAGTCTGGAGCATCTTGATGTCATATATAATAGTCTTATCCAGATAAAGGAGATCAATGATTACGTTAAGCAAAGCATGATGCTTGATGAAGAGGAAGCTTTGGCAAATGCGAGCGAGAACACAGGAGCACCTGTCGATATTTCCCGGTTAGGTGAGGGAATAATCGAACCAGAACCTGAAATTGTAAAGCCAAAAAAATCCGTAAAGGAAGCTTTAAATGCATCAGAGTTCATGAAATTACCGACAGAGATGGACTCAAGAGAACTGGAATCGTTAGTATCAAGAACTGCGGAGCAGATATTATCAGATAAGACATTCCAGGAAAACCTTCAAAAAGAATTTGATTCGGAAGGATTGAGCAGTATAATCAAAGAAGCAAGAGAAATGCGCAATTCTCTCAGAAAGACTGGTGTTTAGATTTTTTTTATCCAAGGTGTGTCTCGCTGATCACCTTCTGTAATATCCAGAATTTCATCACGATAATACAGCTTCAATCGGGATAACGGTATTTTCGAATTTTCCACATTAAAGAGCGGGGAGTAACTTTTTTAAAAAACAAAAAACCGACAAAAAAACGACATCACATAACTAACTAAATTAACACCATTCTAAAACTATCGGAATATTTAATACGCATTGATTTGAAGTAAAGTTAATATCTGTCCTTAAACGGGGTATTATAATGAAAATGATTGAAAATAAAATATTTAAGAAAAGAATTAAAATTGGACTTATTTGTTTCATGCTGTTTGCGATTTATCTAAGTCCATCTTCTGCTGAATCGATTAATGTTATCTCAAACCCTGGTTTTGAGTTAGGCACGGCTGATTGGACATTCTATACCAATGGTGCAGGAACGTTCTTGAATGATGCTCCCGGGGCTGCGACCCCTAAAGCCGGACATATCACGATTACCAAACAGGGATCCAATGTTCAGCTGTTCCAGAATGGTGTGGCACTTGAGCCAAACACAAAATATCAATTGACCTTCAAGGCATATTCAAAAACGGGTCATGATCTTGCAGTTTCAATGAAAAAGCATAGTTATCCCTATACGGGTTATGGATTAACAAACAAAGTTGTGAATTTAGGAACCACCTGGGGATCTCATTCGATCACATTCACCACGTCCGGATTTTCGGGAGCAGTGAATAATGCACGTCTGATGTTCGTAATGGCTCCTTATGATGCAGCAGGGGATCAGTACTACTTTGATAATGTAATCCTTACAAAGGTTTCTTCAGGAACACCAACACCAACACCAACACCAACACCACCGTTAATACCATCATCGACTATTTCCAACCCTGGTTTTGAGTCAGGCACAGCTTATTGGACATTCTATACCAATGGTGCAGGGACATTCCTGAATGATGCTTCCGGGGCCGGGACACCTCATGCCGGACATATCACGATTACCAAACCGGGAACCAATGTTCAGCTGTTCCAGAATGGTGTGGCACTTGAGCCAAACACAAAATATCAATTGACCTTCAAGGCATATTCAAAAACGGGCCATGATCTCGCGGTTTCAATGAAAAAGCATAGTTATCCCTATACGAGTTATGGATTAACAAACAAAGTTGTGAATTTAGGAACTTCCTGGGGATCTCATTCGATCACATTCACCACATCCGGATTTTCGGGAACAGTGAAAGATGCACGTCTGATGTTCGTAATGGCTCCTTATGATGCAACAGGGGATCAATACTACTTTGATGATGTAATATTAACGAAAGGCTCTTCAGTTACGCCAACACCAGCGCCAACACCACTACCAACAGCAACACCATCACCACCTACGCTACCCCCTTCAAATAAACAACTCGTTTTACTCGATGTCACTCATACGCATAGTACCCAGGTATCCTATGTTAAGCTTGCACGGGTAGATGATACAGGAAAGATCTATACAAAATCCGGGCAGGGTTTCTCGAAATTTAATTTCGCCCCCGGTTTCCCGACAGGCAGCCTGAAATCGCCTATTAATTACGCTGGAGGGACACTTTACCAGCGGATTAAGGTATATAGTAAACCGAGCTCATACCCTGTTAGGTATCAGGTATGTGTATTCCAGGATCACATAACGTCAGATAAACATGCCTGCAGCTCAAGTTCAAAACTGACTTTTACACGTCCCGGAACATATTATGCAAGTCAGTCGATGACCTCGCTGTTCAATTATGGTGGTATTGACTGGAACCGTCAACTTCTTGTGGCAATGACAGTTGTCAAAGATAAATATGGTACGCCGGTGGATAATACCTACTCGCAATTTACAAATAAATGGTATGGAGCTCCTAACCTTGGTCTCTATTATCCAATGAATGTTCGATATACTGCGATAATAGTACCACCAGGCGGTGGAGCACCGGTGTGGCCGTAGGGTTTGATCCCTTTCATGGAGCTGATAAGCTCCATGTTTTTTTTACACAACATGAACTTTTAAAATATAATTATATCTATATTTTAAAAATCGCTTTCATTAACCATAAGTATATTCATTTTACATACGGGACATGAGATAGAATATATTAGAAAGTATTAAGAAAGGTTAAATAATCTCATTTACTATATACCATCCGCTTGATGGAGGAGAAGAAAATGAGACCTAATAAAATTATTTATGTTATTATCTTTTTTATAATTGTTATCGCACTGGCTGCTTATTTGAACACATCCATTGATCACAAGATCAAAAATAATGAACCTTTATCGATCACATGGACACATTTATCCAGCGAGAATGGGGATCTTCCCTCTCCTGGCACTTCAATCCAACAGACTGCAAGTTTGATACTGGACGTTGACATGGATGGTATAAATGATTTTATCATTGGTAGTCGAAAAAGTGGCTCTTCATTAGTATGGTTTAAAAAAGATCCGGGAGGATGGACAAAATATCTAATCGAAAGTGAAACGCTTCCTATCGAAGCTGGAGGAGCATTCTCCGACATAGATGGAGATGGTGATCTGGATGTCGTTTTTGGCGGGGATTGGCAAAGCAATAAAATCTGGTGGTGGGAAAATCCATATCCTCAAAATGATCCGACAAGACCATGGGTTCGCCGGGAAATTAAAAATTCTGGTGATAACATGCACCATGATATGATATTTGGCGATTTTGACGGGGATGGGGAGAAAGAGCTTGTTTTTTGGAACCAGTATGCCAAAAAATTGTTCATAGCTGATATACCTTCTAATCCAAAAGATGGAAAGCCGTGGCCTTATTATGAGATCTGGTCAAGTGATTCGCGTAATGAAGGACTTGCTATTGGAGATCTGGATGGAGACGGAAAGACCGATATAATTGGAGGCGGCCGTTGGTTCAAGCATATCAGCGAAAATGATTATATTGCGTATCTGATTGATGATAGTCAAAAAGAATCTCGGATCGCTGTTGGTGATCTGAAAAGGGGAGGTTTTCCTGAAGTTGTAATGGTATCGGGGGATGAAGCTGGTCGATTACAATGGTACGAATGTACAGGTGACCCTACAGAGCCAGGTTGTTGGGAAGGTCATGACCTTTTAGGTGTTGACGTCGATCACGGACATAGTCTCGATATGGTTGATATTAACGGTGATGGAAAACTGGACATCTTTGTCAGTGAAATGCGATTAGATGGCGATAATAATGACGCAAAGACGTGGATATTCTGGGGCGATGGAAACGGGAATTTCAAAAAAGAAATAGTGGCGACAGGATATGATAATCACGAATCCAGGATTGGAGATCTGGATGGAGATGGTGATATTGACATACTTGGCAAACCTTATAACTGGAACACGCCGGGGCTTAATATCTGGCTTAATGATGGCGCAGCTGATCTTTCGCTTGGTCTCTGGGAGCGACATATAATTGATATCAATAAATCCTGGAGGTCCATCTTTATTACGTCTGCAGATATGGACAATGACGGTTATAAGGATATAATAACAGGTGGCTGGTGGTATCAAAATCCTGGGAACCAGGAAACGAACTGGACACGATACACCATTGGACATGCCCTTAATAACATGGCAACCGTTTATGACTTCGACGGCGATGGTGATATCGATGTTCTAGGCACCCAGGGGAAGGGCTCAGAAACAAATGCCATCTTTGTCTGGGGGCGAAATGATGGTTCGGGCAATTTTACGATTCTTAATAACATAGAACCAGGAGATGGTGATTTTCTCCAGGGAGTGGCTGTTGGAAATTTCCAAAACGGTGGTCCGGTAGAAATTGCGCTGTCCTGGCATGACGAAGGAAAAAGTATACAAATGCTTACTCTTCCACCAGACCCTTCACATGATATGTGGTCATTACGTCAGATATCTACAATTTCTCAAGCAGAAGCGCTCAGTCAGGGAGATATAGATAAGGATGGTAATATCGACCTGTTGCTGGGAACTAAATGGTTGAAAAATGATGGAGGATCCTGGACGCCATATACAATAGACACCGGCATTGGATCACCTGACAGGAACAAACTTGCCGACATCAATGGCGATAGTCGACTGGATGCGGTTGTTGGTTTTGAAGCAGTCAGTAAACCTGGGAAATTGGTGTGGTATGAGAACAGTGAAAAGGTGACGTCTATGTGGACCGAACATAGTATTGCAGACGTGGTAGGACCGATGAGTCTTGATGTTGCAGATATGGATAACGACGGTGACCTGGATATTGTTGTGGGTGAACATAATCTGAAAAATCCTCACGATGCAACATTATACCTCTTTGAAAATTCTGACGGGCAGGGTATTGCATGGAAAGAACATATCATCTACACAGGTGATGAACATCACGACGGTGCACAGATCGTTGATATCGATAATGATGGAGATCTCGATATCATTTCCATTGGTTGGAGTCATGGTCAAGTGCTGCTTTACGAGAATAGAGCAATTTAATCATCAATAAAAAGATAGTCATTGAATATTACAATAAATGATGCACAATTTAGCGAAATATTACAATACAAAATTATTACCAAACTTGGTAAAAAAGGAGGTTAAAATGTTTAATGAAGTTAGGACGTTTTTGAGACGTTCACACATGTTAGTTTATATAA
>JAMJFV010000419.1 GCA_023544495.1 ANME-2 cluster archaeon | reverse complement strand
GAGGAATGTAAGAGTGGTCTATACAATTGCACGGGCTATTTCATATGGAATAAATATCTTATTTAGCAAATCAGGATATTCATACACCGGTACATTACTAAACAATACTAATATCTCAGGAAATATTGAGAATATGAATATCTGGTATAAATGCATGCAATGAATTTGCTTGCGAATATTAAATCGATATTCAGATTTATGTTACAGTGTGCACCTGTGCAATTTATTAGTGAATTTAAGGTAGTGTCCTGAAACCCAATTGTTTACCAGAGCATCACCCATGGTAATACTCACTCTGCGCCCGCTTTTGCATAGGTGACACGCATGTTTTCTCATCGTCACGGACTCCGGACGGCGCTACGCTCTGTCTGGGGTATCAGGAGGATGCTCATTTGTTAGAATTTATATTGATTTTTTTACTAAATAAGGCGCAATTAATTTAATTAGAAACATTGTTAAATAATACTTTCACATCACTCTAAGGTAACTATTATTAAAATAGAAATACTCCCATTTGACCAATTGGTTTACTAACCTTGCCACCGAAACAATATCGG
>JAMJFV010000418.1 GCA_023544495.1 ANME-2 cluster archaeon | reverse complement strand
ATGTTACGAAATGAATTCTTAAAACACCTAATCAAAAACCACCATCAGTGAACGTGTTTTACATTTTATCGAAAAATGCCGCTGCCCGTGTCTTATTTTCATCTCATTTTACAGGTAATTTTGACCACTGTATCTATCGTATCGCTGAACAGCGTGCACCGAGAAGGTGCTCGCTTCAGAGATGGCGTAGAGGGTGGGAGCACCCTTGTTGTGGGGACTCGGAGTATTTATGTCAACTGATGAGCTTGCTTGCGTTTGCATAATATAATCCCTGTTAATAGCGGTTATTGTTGGACTTTTCATTCTTCATGAATGATTCTCACACCACTGCCTAGAAAGACGTGGAGGATACATATGACATCAGGCGGTTTCACATCTGATTTATAGGGAGATTCAGGGGTGTTTAGGTGAGTATGGATTGAGTTATGGTCAAATTGTTTGATTCGGATAGTGTTTCTCAAGCCATTCGGTAAGGTCTACTTTCATTAGCATGTTTTCTCCTGCAGCTTTTCAGGCTTTTGTATTTGATGGCCCAAATCCAACTGCAAAATAGTTCTGTTC
>JAMJFV010000417.1 GCA_023544495.1 ANME-2 cluster archaeon | reverse complement strand
ACGGCTGATAGTTTGCTGCCTGATGAAAGGTTGATGTAGACGAAATTACCTGCGGACTTCTCACGGCGCACGAGTTCGCAGAGCAGGGACATGGTCTTCTGGAAATCCCATATTGGGCATTCGAGTATTTTGAGTTCTTCCGCAGGGACGAGCCTGGTTATCCTGCGGGTAAGTTCGTTAAGATAGAGGAGGCCCTGTGTACTCTCCTGCGGGTCTTTTATGAGGTAGACCCTGTCTGCACCTATCTGTTTTACGGCAAGTTCCACGCGGTCTATTTCGTAGCCCATGGGTGCAATGTGTACCTTCTTGTGTCCTGTCAGTTCCATGTTTGTCTCTTTTGTAACATTATTTGCGTTACTAATAAAGGTAACGACGAAAAAGTGAAATATATTGAAGGAGATACTGTGATAGATATGTCTGAATGGTTGGAAAATACTTTCACACCGCTCTGATTAAGTTTATGGTGAATGGGGTGGTTGTCAGTTTGAAGGAACCGCAGATGAACACGGATGAACGCAGATACGTTCACCTCCTGCGGAGGTGAGGATTTGTTGTTTGGGG
>JAMJFV010000416.1 GCA_023544495.1 ANME-2 cluster archaeon | reverse complement strand
CGCCTATACCTCATCAGATTTTAATAATGTACTCTGCGGCTATCATCTTGCACAAATACGACCTAATATTTCATTATCTGATGGTGAATACTTGTTTCGGTCGTTTTATGCGTGTGGTATAAATGATCAATTCAGAGTCGCCGCTACTGGCGTCACACGGTATGGTTTGGGGAAGTATTGGCTTGATAACTCTTTGTTTCTTGTACCACCGCTCCCAGAACAGCGCGCCATCGCCGCCTTCCTCGACCGAGAGACTGAGCGCATCGACACCCTCACCACAAAAATCCGCGAATCCATCTCAAAACTCCGCGAATATCGCACAGCCCTCATATCAGCCGCAGTAACCGGGAAGATCGATGTAAGGTATAAAGAAACATGATTGACAATATCACTTTGAGATTTCAAACCGCAGAGAGCGCAGAGGAACGCGGAGGAAGGGAAATTGTGTCAGATACTCTGCGTACCTCCGCGTCCTCTGCGGTCCAATAACAAATACAAAAATGATTGAAAATCAAACCGCAGAGAGCGCAGAGGAACGCGGAGGATGGGAAATTGTGTCAGATACT
>JAMJFV010000415.1 GCA_023544495.1 ANME-2 cluster archaeon | reverse complement strand
GACATCCATTAAAACAAGGATTGAAACACATTCCATCATCCCCTACAATTTCAAATATCATAGTCGCCGACCGACATCCATTAAAACAAGGATTGAAACGCTATTGAAGTAGCGCCGTCAGGCCGCACTATATAGTCGCCGACCGACATCCATTAAAACAAGGATTGAAACGTCATCGATGCCCCGCCTGGGTTACTGCGTTTTTTTGTCGCCGACCGACATCCATTAAAACAAGGATTGAAACTTATAATCCTCCGGGTGCAGGCACAAACAAATTAACAGTCGCCGACCGACATCCATTAAAACAAGGATTGAAACTAATATGGAGGGTCAGCAATGATAATATCGATGGATTGTCGCCGACCGACATCCATTAAAACAAGGATTGAAACGTAGCATCGAACTGTAAGGACATAAGATAACTAAGTCGCCGACCGACATCCATTAAAACAAGGATTGAAACACTCTAACCAGGTCTTCCCGCCGTAATCCGATTGCTGTCGCCGACCGACATCCATTAAAACAAGGATTGAAACTTAATGGAGTTCCCTACAAAAGAGGGGATATA
>JAMJFV010000414.1 GCA_023544495.1 ANME-2 cluster archaeon | reverse complement strand
AGAGGGAGAACGAGCAATCGTTCTTCCTTATTCGACAAGGACGCAAAGTTAAGGTAACATTGTCTTTGCGGTCTTCGCGGCCTTTGCGGTGAGATAATAATGAAAAACAGGCCCCATTATCTGCTGTGGGGTGATAGGTATTCATTAGTAGCTGGATGTTGTGTCGGGGGAGTGCTGCGATGACTGTTAAAATATATAAATCGTGTGTTATGGGCGACATCTAATCTGTGTCAATCCGTGTAAATCTGTGTCTGAAAAATAATGAAAAACATGCCCCATCTACCTCTTATCTTTCCAGCCGCCCGCACGTGACCACCCTCCCGCCGCCGGTTCGCTTATCATGGTCTCGCTGGTACTGCTGCTGCAGCAATTCATCTCACACCTATCACCTGCATTGGTCCTGGTTCTATCCATAGGCCTGGCTGCGGTTTCATATCTCGTGTTCATCTGGTCGACGCAGAAGGATGAGATTGGGGAGATCAGGCGGTTAATCGAGGGTGGAAGAGGTTTGTGAAAAGATGGTCACGTGAACGAGAGAATTGAAAAGCAGATCCACGACCGCGCGAAG
>JAMJFV010000413.1 GCA_023544495.1 ANME-2 cluster archaeon | reverse complement strand
CTACATTATCAGGTAAACTATTTTCCAGAAGGTCTTTCAAATCACCATAGTCATTTTCACCAATATAATACTGAAGCAGATTGTCATAATCCTCATGCGGTGATGGACTTTTCGTCAGTATATTCAATGTATCCTCGCCATAATGCTTCAGCTGCATATTAGAAGAACCTACCCCCTGCGGTGCCTGGGGCGGCACCTGCGATGCCACGAACAGCACCGATGCTATTATCAATAAGGATGCGATAAGGGCTTCCAGCGTCATCATCTGGGCCTTTTCGTTGAATTGTTTTCGTTCCATTTTCTTATGAATAATGTTCTTACAGGTGTTTAAAGGTTTTGTGATTGGGGATACAGGGGGCTTTATCAGGATGAGTGTATAATAATTCTAATTTCGTTTATTTGATGCTGAGGTCGGTTATGGCCTCCCTGCCGTCGGTCAGGCCGTCGCGGTCGTTCAATGCCCCCACATTTCAGATACCTCTTCCAGTGCGTTCTTATATTCTTCAAGGATAAAACCTATAAATCCATCAAGGTGGATAATCCGTCCTTCCTCCAGCATGTCAAAGTACCG
>JAMJFV010000412.1 GCA_023544495.1 ANME-2 cluster archaeon | reverse complement strand
CCGGATGCCTTACCTGGGTGGCATTACCCCACTGCGATCCGGTTGTACTGTTCGTATGACACAGGTCACAGGTAGATGTGGGAGTGACCAGGCCGGAAGTACTGCCATAATGCGAGACATTCGAATGGTCGGTCTCGTTGGCAAGACCCCATTCAGGCTCGACATGGGAGACCAGGCTGTTCCCGTGACAGTCAGTACAATTCGATGCAAAAAGCGTCCAGATATCAGTGGATTCGTTTCCTGGTGGAACATGTTCCATGGTGATATTGGGCTGGGCACCGGTAATGGTCGTACCCGGGGGAGTACCATTGATATGGCATTTAGCCTCGGTACAGTTCAGTGGATAGGTCACATTGGCTGGATTGCTGCCGCCAACGGTCTGGTTCGGATGACCGGTGGGTTCTGAGCCATTGCCGTGACAGGCCCAGCATGCCTTGCTGAGCTCGTTCACCGGTGTAACATTGGCTGCACCACTGTTCAAACCGGCATGAATACTGGAATTGAAGACCGTGGTATTCACATCTTCCAGAGCTGCACCGCTTCCATGGCAGCCCACACAGTCAGGACCACC
>JAMJFV010000411.1 GCA_023544495.1 ANME-2 cluster archaeon | reverse complement strand
TGAAACAATATATTATGCCTGTAATGTAATACGTGAGAATACGTTAAAATCAGACCTTGGAGGGATTGAAACATCTTGATTTTTATACCGGCCTCATACTCTATCTTTGTTAAAATCAGACCTTGGAGGGATTGAAACGGTAACGGACTCATAATAATCGTACGGCTGCATAGTGTTAAAATCAGACCTTGGAGGGATTGAAACCTTTCGTATAGTTTTTTAGTAATATTTATATCGTTTGTTAAAATCAGACCTTGGAGGGATTGAAACGTATATGAAATGTTAGATAAATCTTAATGAGGTGAGTTAAAATCAGACCTTGGAGGGATTGAAACAAAATTGTATTGGTTAGTATTAGACCGTATGATGATATCGTTAAAATCAGACCTTGGAGGGATTGAAACCGAGCCGGCCGGCCGGCATTGACCAGATACCAGGCATCGTTAAAATCAGACCTTGGAGGGATTGAAACGCTGTCCAGGCTCCAGGACCTCCCAGGTCTCCAGCTGTGTTAAAATCAGACCTTGGAGGGATTGAAACAACAAAAACAAGATCACCAGGACAAACAGCCAGAGCGT
>JAMJFV010000410.1 GCA_023544495.1 ANME-2 cluster archaeon | reverse complement strand
GATACAAATAGAAATATAGATATACTCGACTAATTATTACAGTGCCTACCATGAATTCATCTCAAATATCAAATATTTTGGAATCATTAAAAATCCAACCAGATGATATTTCAGACAAAAAGACTGCTGAAGCATTTCGACTTCTTCTTCAAATAATAGAGGCATTAAATGAAGAAGTTCAATTCTTAAAGGCAGAACTCCAAAAAAAGAATGATGAACTGAACCGATTAAAAGGAGAACAAGGTAGGCCTAAATTCCCCATACCAAAAAAGAAATATGGGGATATATCATCAGAAAAAGAGAGACAAAATCTCATTCCACCTGGTGAGAAGAAGTCAAAGGAAAAACTGAGCAAGATACAAATCCAATTTACTGATATATGTAAAGTCGATCCAAGTATCTTGCCAGAAGATGCAGAGTTCAAAGGCTACGAAACCGTAGTTGTTCAGGATATTGTCATTTCAACAAAGAACACCGCCTTCAAGAAAGAAATATTTTATTCTCCATCCCAAAAAAAGACTTACATGGCAGAATTACCAAAAGGAATTGAGGGAGAGTTTGGCCCTGGAGTGAAGTCCT
>JAMJFV010000040.1 GCA_023544495.1 ANME-2 cluster archaeon | reverse complement strand
TGTCCTGCCATATAATTGATAGCCTCCTGTTAAATTTCGGTGCTATTGAGTGTTTGTGGTTCTATAAATAGATTGTGTTCAGGAATGAGCACCTGAATAGGGAATTTAAATAAATATATTTAAGCGCAATAAAAGATATATAACAGAATTACCAATTCATAACATTAAAATGTTTGCAGATTGTAATACTTATTTGTTATAATATATCAATATTTAATGAGGAATTATTTTGAATAACGTCGATCCGGTTCGTGATAAACAGATCATACATGGTTCAATACCATCAACTGTTGTCGTAATTGTTGCATTTCTAGGTATTCTGGTACCATATATTGTCATTGCATCCAATCCGGTAGCGTCATTCAAGTCAATTCTTTTTCTCGCATTATTGATCGCTTCAGCGCTTAGTGTTTCTAATGTTCGGCACGTGAAAGATAATACCATAAAGAGTATTATTTATCTCATAATAGGTTTCGCTGTTTTCTGGATCATAGGTGCGACGTATACTGGTTCATATTTACACCTTACGTTGCTGCAACCTGAGAACACTCAATATTTCAAGTTGTTCAACACCGATTTCGTTCCTGTAATATTGTTTGCAATTGCGAACACCATTACTGTGCTGGTAGCTCTCATAGATGGCCGAAAGAACGGGATCATATTCGGTTCTATGGGACTGGCGGCTATTTTATTTCCCGTTGTACTCTTAGGATTGGAATTCGTTGACTCAAGACCGGATATGTTCTTAATACTCATCGTGCTGTGGGCCTTCATACCAACAACATGGGTGCGGCTACTGACTCCCTTGATCAATGACCTGTCGTTTACCCTTGAAAAGCGCTTTGTAAAAGTGCTGAAAAGTTCGATCTTGATTTCATTCATTTACATTTTAACAGGATTGCTGATGTATTTTGTAATGACCGGCAGCAGTACCACACTGGATACATTTTCACTCCCACTGTTTATCGGAGAATATAGGCCACAACTGATGTATTTCGCTTTGACGACGGGATATTTCTTTGTTTTACCCAATGTAATACTGATCATGGCAATATTCCCGATCTATGAATTTACACTTCATGCCTTCAATGTAAGACGGGAAGTTGCCCACGACGGCACGTTCGTCTATATCACAGAAAAGAAAAAGGAAGATAAAACGGTCATCAAAAAAGAATATGATCCGTTCGAGGACATAATCAAAGAAATGAAAGACTTCAAAAAAGAGTTCGGCAAAGGTAAGATCAACAGAATTATGGCCGCACAGAAGATCGGCACACTCAGGGAACAGGTTAATTTCCTGAATTCCAAGTATGATATTGGTTCCAAAGCAAATGCCGCAGAACTATTAAAACAGATTGAACGGGAATCAGAATTTGCTTTTAAGTGAAGTACATCCCTGGTCTTAAAAACAAACACGGGTATAAAAATATGTTAACTACAGAAGATTATCTGCGGATTCTTGAAAGTTGTAGCGTCAAAGGACAGGATGAATCCATCCTCAGAGCACTCAGGTATATTGAACTGGGATATCCTATCATGTTCTATGGCCCTCCGGGAAATGGTAAAACCACAATCGCTGAACATATACTTGCCATGATGGGAGGTGGAGAAGATAGTTTCTTGAAGGTTGAAGCATCCGAAGGGATGACCGAATATCACATGATAGGAGGATTCCATCCACTGGCAATGTCAGGAAATCCCGAACTGGCAGAGAAATTCACCTATAAAGAAGGAGCCGTGACCAGAGCATTAAAGTCCGGACGCAATCTCCTGATCGATGAGTTCACCAGGGCACCCAGTTCGGCATATTCCGGCCTGTTCATGCTGCTCTCAACCGGTTCCTTGCCTCTGGAATTCCAGGAAAAGATCTTGAAGAGGACCAGTGACTGGATCATCATTGCAACTGCAAATTTCGGTGATGAAGGTACATTCAAACTCAGTGCTGCCCTCAAGAGGCGTTTCATGCCTATCTATGTCGGATATGCCAGTCGCGCTACAGAAATGAACGTCATAAAGAAGATCACCCCCTTACTCCCAGATGAGATACTGGAATCGATACTGGAATTTGCTGAGCAGACAAGGGAAGCCTGGAAAAAAGACCGCAGCCTTCCGCAGGGTCTGTCCACTGATGGTGTTATCAAGATGTCCCGTTATTGTGACCTATCTATTAAACAGGGTTCTGACGTTAAACACACATTTACCGATGCTGCACTTCACCAGGGTATCATCATTGCGGACGAGACTGACCAGTATTCCATAAAACTTGTTCAGGAAATCGCATTGGGCATTGGAAACAGACTGTGATGGAAATGTTCAAAGGGAAGCGTAAAGATAAAAAGAGTAAGCATGACGATGATTATGAACCGCTTATTGAAGGTGACCTGGCAATGCGATGTGTGTCGTACACGGATCACCCCCATGACCTCACGTACAATGCCCTTGTGAGGGAATGCGGTTCGATCGGCAACAGGCATCTGAGGATTAATTTTTATATTCCCCCTTCGATCGGGCGGACCGCATACCTGCCATACGAAGGGAAAGGCAGCATTAGTTTGGACCGTACCATTCAGGAAGTATGTACACACGGGCGCCGCCTTGACTCCATTATCACACGAGCGCATATTAAGGATAAGCAGCGGATCAACCTTGCCATTCTGATCGATAATTCGCTCCAGATGACATCAAACTGGCAGAGCGATAAACTGGGGAAGGTGGTGGAACCTGAAAAGGCTCCGCATGTACTTGCCAAGATAGCTGCCGTTTCAATACTGGAAAGCCTCGGACGGGATGTGGACGAGATAGATATCATAACCTTTGATGACGACGCCCGGGGACCATTCAACCATTGGCAACTGCCGCCCAGGGAGTTGCTTAAGATGAAGGGTGGAGGTTTATCCCGGCTTGACCTCGGACTGGCGAGACTGCTTCAACTGGAATGGGAATCACGCCCCGGGGATCGGATATTGTTCATACTGGGCGGCGGGCTGCCATATACAGGCACCAATATCGTATTGGACGATATCGAAGTACAGGTGAACGTACTTTACTACCTGAACAGGATGTTACGGCAAGGCGTCAAAGCCTCATATATTCCATTTTTCACAAACAGTAAATTGATAGATGAACGGGTAGGGGGATTCAGTCCCAGGAGTCTGGCTGACAAGATGCGCCAGCTCGGTGTAGCAGTATCTGAGATAAACAGTGAATCATCTCTTCCCATAGGACTCAGGAATAATTTCAAGGACATGATGACCGGACCAAAAAGAAGCATGCCCGTGTTTGAAATATAACGTAAAGAATAGTGTTAACCAGGACCCTGCATTGAATGTCATTCCTTTATAAAGAATCTTGCAGGCATTACATTATCATCTATCCAGTCCAGGTACTCGATCGAACCTCCATCAATGCTCAATGAGAGTATGCAGGGAACGGTATAACTGTGCATCTCCTTTACGGTCTGTTCAATATTCCCGAGTTGCTCATAGGTAGTTTTAATGATCATTGCCACTTCATTTTCTTCCTGGATACCATCCCACCGGTAGATTGACTCGATAGGCCAGAGATTGACACACGCGGCAAGTTTCTTCTCGATAAGTGTCCTTGCTATCTTGCGTGCCTCTTCCATGCTGCTTGCAGTAACATATACGATAGAAAACATGATTATCTATCTAGTACAGTGCATGAATAAGTTTAAAAATCTTGTGATACGTTATAGTAAGTGATATTTAAAAAATCCCCGTATACTGGAGACCCATATCATTGAGCGAACCAAATTTTATACTATCTTTTATTGAATCATACTGGAAAATCCTGTTGATATTTGCCATATACTGGCAGACCGTACTTATATTGAAAAGATATGGTATACTTGAGCGGTACAATATCACCAATCACGGTCCTTTGTTGATGATACGCACTACTAAAGGACAGCTTTTCCTTGACCGTGTTGCAGCCCTGAAGGGTCTCTGGCGTGTATTTGCTGATGTGGGAATTTTCTTAATGCTATTTGGTATGTTCCTGATGTTCGCACTGATAATATTTTCCGATATTGCCATGATCACTTCACTGGAACAGGAGACTATGCCCCCTCCCGGTGAACTTCATCAACTCAGGAACATTTTTCTATTACCTGGTATCAACGAGTTCATACCGCTGGTATGGGGTATTATCGGACTGATCGTTACACTGGTGGTACATGAGTTTTCGCATGCGATCTTATGCAAAGTGGAAAATATAAAGGTCAAATCAATGGGAATTATAATGGTCCTTATCCCTATTGGCGGGTTCGCTGAACCCGACGAGGAACAGCTTTTCGGCACATCGGGTGACAAAACAGATGATGAGAAAACAGAGGAAAAAGGGGATGTACAGCCAATTGGCCGCAGGCAAAGGGTACGGATACTCTCAGCCGGGGTGATGGCCAATTTCGTGATCGCTCTGGTAGCTTTCATGCTTTTCTTTCTGGTGATAGGAAGCATCGGTGCTGTGACCAATGTCATTATAACGGATGTGGTGCCAGGGTCACCTGCCGCTGATATGGGATTGACAGAACTCACCCTGGTAACCCATGTGAATGGGAATAAGATAGATAATGCATCTGAGTTCTATCATTATGTTGATTCCCTTCCGTCAAATGAGCCTGTCAGTTTGAAAATAAAAAGAGACGGACATTTGCAGGATGTGGTATTGACACCTGAACCTGAATTGAATGGCATCATCAGCGGGGCAAGGTTCGAGAATATCATCCCGGGAATGCCTGCAGAGAACGCAGGGCTCAGTAGAGGTATGTTGATAACCAGTATCGATAACATCTCAATTAACAATACACAGGACTTTTTTAATTATATGGCAAATACCACCGCGGGACAGGAGATTATCCTGGGTATACTCAATGAAAATGTGAATGTCAATTATACCATCAACCTGACATATGACCCATCCGGGGGAGATAAGGGCTTCATTGGTATCGGAGAGTTTTCAACGGTAGTCATTTCAAGGTCTATAGGTCTGTCAGTGGGAGAATATCCGGCCAGGGAACTCCTCCATTTCCTGCAGATGATCCCGAAAATGATGGGAGGTGTGGCAGGTTGGGTAATAATCCTGGTTCTTCCATTCCCCAATCCATTTATTGGAAGTTTCCAGGGATTCAGCGGAACACTTTCCACATTCTATGAACCTATCGGACTGGCTGCACCTTTTGGTGCAGGGATATTCTGGCTGGCCAATTCCCTGCTCTGGATCGGCTGGCTGAACTTCTATGTGGGATTGTTCAACTGCCTGCCCATGTTACCCCTGGATGGCGGACATGTTTTCAAAGATACGGTACATTCAGTACTTGCGCGTTTATTCGGAAAAGGGGAACAGATGGGTGAATTGGCAGGGAAGATCGCCACAGCATTTGCAATCCTTATGCTGGCCTCGCTGATATTCATGATAACTGCTCCATACATTGCTCATGGATTTTAGGCATACACATCTAAAAAAGTTATTATAGCATTGCTGCATAATATTTCTTAAATTAAAAAAAGGTTTTTACTCATGGATTTTGCATTCGAAAACCCTGAAAAAATACTGATGACGACTGGAGTGTTAGGTCTGGACCTGCAGATGGGAGGTGGCATCCCGCCGGGCACTACACTTCTCCTTATTGCCGAATCCGGAGCAGGAGCTGAGATATTCACAAAACAGTTCATGTACGGCGGGCTGTTAAGGGATGAGAATGCCTTTTATTTTTCCTCTGACCACTCTATTTCCGAGATCAGGAGTGATATGAAACAATTCGATTGGGATATTGAAAAATATGAACAACAGGGAAATGCCGAATTTATTGATGCCTATACCCCCAGGTTCATCAGTATTCTCCCTTCAGATCTGCAAAAGAAAATGTCTCCCAAAGAGTTCCTTAAGCAGAGGATCGATCCCATTAGCCAGTTAAAGAACACCATCACCCAAAATCATGGCCCAAAGTACAGGGGTGTTCTGGATTCCATATCATATTTCCTCAGGACGTATGATATTAATTCAGTTATTGATGTAATTGAACTGATGTCATCTATCGGTAAACTTACCGGTGGTATCCATCTTGTGCTGGTGGGGCAGGGTTTGCATGATGAAATTACGATAAATACCCTGAAATACATGGCAGATGGTGTGATCGAGTTCTATGTAAAAGAACGTGGTTCCCAGATAGAGCGGGGGCTGGTCATAAGGAAAATGCGGGGACTTATTGTACCCAACCGGTCCATCAGTTTCGAAATCACATCCAAAGGCCTTGAACTTGAGACCACCACACGGGTACTTTGAGATTGATATGTTTTCCAGATAATATGTCTGGGAAAAACATTATATCTATGATCCTGAAGAAGCATTCCTGTATCTACCCTCCATACAGCGTGACCCACACATGAACACTCAACCCCCCTTCCTGCCCCTCTCCCTTAATGAAGCAAAAATTCTCGGATTTAAGGAATTCGATATCATCCTGGTGACCGGGGACGCTTATGTGGACCACCCCTCCTTCGGCACTGCCCTGGTCGGCAGGGTACTGTGGGATGCAGGGTACAAAGTGGGTATCATTGCCCAACCTGACTGGAAAAGCGATACCGATTTCAGGAAACTTGGCAAACCCCGGTTGTTCTTTGGCGTGACCTCAGGCAATGTTGATTCCATGGTCAACAACTACACTGCAAACCTGAAAAAGCGCCACGATGATGTATATTCACCGGGGCGCGCCGGAGAGCTACGACCCAACCGCGCCACAATCGTGTATGCTGATAAGCTGCATGCCCTTTTCCCCAATACTCCCATCGTGTTAGGCGGCATTGAGGCCAGCCTGCGGCGGTTCGCGCATTATGATTACTGGTCTGACTCGGTACGGCAGTCAATCCTTGCCGATGCGCCGGCAGATATACTGGTGTTCGGGATGGGTGAGCGTCAGATGGTTGAGATTGCCAGCAGGCTCTCACAAGGTGAGAGCATAAGCGACCTTAACAACATCGCAGGCACGGTCATTAAAGTGGATTTGAAGAAATGGCGTACGATGGAACATGAGGGTTCTGTTGAACTGCCGTCCTTCAGTGAGGTTTCAAAGGACAGGAACGTGTATGCTAAAGCGTTCGCACTCCATTTCCAGGAGCAGGACCCAATCCGGGGCAGACCTGTGGTACAGCAACATCCCAAGACCGTTATCGTCCAGAACAGACCTGTTATGCCCTTGAGCACGGCTGAACTTGACCATGTGTATGAGCTACCTTTTGCAAGGATGGTGCATCCATCCTATAAAGACCTCATACCAGCCCTTGCTCCTGTGAAGTTCTCAATTGTAAGTCATAGAGGCTGTTTCGCATCCTGTTCCTTCTGTGCACTGACCCATCACCAGGGCCGCATAGTACAGAGCAGGAGCATTGATTCGATGGTGCGCGAAGTGGAACGGATGACCCGGATGCCTGATTTTAAGGGTATCGTGCAGGATGTAGGCGGGCCTACTGCCAACATGTACGGTATGAACTGTCCGTTATGGGGAACGAAGGGGGCATGTGCCGGCAAGATATGCACCCATCCCCTGTGTAAGAGCCTTGAAACAGGTCATGGGCAGCAGGTGGAACTCCTGCGCCGCCTGCGCGATATCCCGGGTGTGAGGAAGGTTTTCATCGGTTCAGGGATACGGTATGACCTTGTGCTGACCGATTCTTCCGGTTATCTCCAGGAACTGTGTGAGCACCATGTCAGCGGGCAGCTTAAGGTGGCACCTGAACATGTGACCTCGCATGTTACTGATATGATGCATAAGCCTTCGAGGGAGGTTTTTGAGGAGTTCAAGGGAAGGTTCGAAGCAGTGAACAGGGAACTTGGCAGGAAACAATACCTGGTGCCATATTTCATGTCCAGCCATCCCGGCTGTACGGTGGGGGATATGGTGGAACTTGCCGAGTATATCAGGGACAATGACCTGTACACCGAACAGGTACAGGACTTTACCCCCACACCAATGACGGCTTCCACATGTATGTATTATACGGGTCTCGATCCTTTTACCATGGAGAAGGTGCATGTGGCAAAGGGGCGGGAAAAGCGGATACAGCGAGCCCTTATGCAGTACAGGGATGAAGGGAACCGCAGGCTGGTATATGAGGGATTGAAGATGTCGGGGCGGGAGGAGTTGATAGGGAACGAGTGGATGTGTCTGGTGCGGCGAAAAGGGAGAATGTAGGTAAATACCCATAAACTAACATCATCAAGCTCAGGGGACGCCAATCCGCCTCAGCATGAGTACAATGCCTATTCCTGCCCAGTATCTGGAGATACGGGGCAGGAACCCGGGTTAAGTCAATACTTTTCAGACGTTACAGCTCAATCGCCGATCAGGTTGCCGATAGACAGGCCTTTATTGCCGCTGCTGCCGGTGTTTCCAATGGGCAGATGAGGAGCTAGTGCTGCTGCAAGATTAGCAATGCTCAGCGACTGGATGATGACCTTACCCGGTCCGGTTAAAGTGGTCAGGAACAGTCCTTCACCGCCGAACAATGACGTTTTGATGCCGCCGGCCCTGGTAATATCGTACTGGACAGAAGAATCAAATCCTACCACTGACCCTGTATCCACTTTCAGTGTATCGCCCGGCTTGAGGTCCTTGACCACAAAGTCGCCACATGCATGAATGAACACAGTACCCTGGCCGCTGTATTTCTGAAGAATGAACCCTTCACCCCCGAAGAACCCGGCGCCCAGTTTCTTGGTAAAGGCCACGTCCATATCAACACCGGATTCGGCGCACAGGAAAGCGTCCCGCTGTGCAAGAAATTCCTTGCCCGGAGCAATGGATATGGCGTTTATTTTGCCAGGTACGTTGCCTCCAAAGGCAGCGAATCCTTCACCATGGGCCGTGAATTCACTGACGAAGAATGATTCTCCGCTGACCATACGTTTAATACCTTTAAAAATACCACCCTTTGCCTTTGCCTGCATGTCTACATTAGTGCTCATATGGTTCATGGCACCGGCCTCTGCAAAAATAGTTTCCCCATCATGCAGGTGAAGTGTCACGAGTTGAAGATTGTCTCCTGTAATTTCGTATTTCATAATGAATTCCTCTTCGCTGTATTTGATCCATGCAATATTTATATTTTTCTCAGAGTTATCATAAAAAATTCCTACCGTTAAACTTTTGCTTTATAGATTGCATTAAGGATTCACGTAATCCTTCAGTTGATCAATATTACATTCAGAAGGTCAGTCATCATGCCATATAAGATACTTGAAAAATTCCAGATCGTACCGACAATTCACCAGATGACGATCGAAGCCCCGAAGATTGCCAGGAAAGCAAAACCGGGACAATTCGTTATTCTCAGGATCGATGAAACAGGTGAGCGAATACCTCTCACCATCGCTGATTTTGACCGTGATAAAGGAACTGTGACCACCATATTCATGGAAGTTGGCAAAACCACCAAACAACTGTCCATAATGAATGCCGGTGACAGCCTGCAGGATTTTGTGGGCCCGCTGGGAAATCCTTCGGAGATCGAGCCTTCTGAAGCAGTAATATGTGTGGGCGGCGGTGTAGGTGTGGCACCCATTTACCCCATTGCCCGTGCCCACAAAGCGATTGGCAACAGGGTAATATCCATTATCGGTGCCCGCAGTGCACAACTCCTGCTGTGGGAGGATAAGATGCAGGAGGTCAGTGATGAACTGTATATCACCACCGACGATGGCACGAAAGGACATCACGGTTTTGTTACTGATGTCCTGAAAAAACTGCTAGAAGGAAATGAACCTGTATCAAAAGTGATCTCCATTGGTCCTGCCATAATGATGCGGACCGTGGCAGGAGTGACCCATCCATTTGGTGTGAAAACTATTGTAAGCCTTAACAGCATCATGGTTGATGGTACCGGTATGTGCGGTTCATGTCGTGTGCTTGTGGGGGGCGAGACAAAATTCGCATGTGTGGATGGTCCTGAATTTAATGCCCATGAAGTAGATTTCACCCTGCTCATGAACCGGTTGATGATGTACAGGGATGAGGAAAAAAATGCACTGGAAAATTACCAGTGTGAACGGGAGGGATGCCAGTGTTAGAGCGCAACGATATGCTAAGGCAGGACCCTGATAAAAGACGGTCCAACTTTGACGAAGTAGCATTAGGATATTCCCATGAGCAGGCACTGGCAGAGGCCCGCAGGTGTATCCAGTGCAAGAAACCATCATGTGTTGCCGGATGTCCGGTCGGTATTGATATCCCGGCCTTTATTCAATGCATGGCTGAGGATGATATGGATGCAGCCATATGCGAGCTTAAGTCCATGAACGCCCTGCCAGCCATCTGCGGCCGTGTATGTCCCCAGGAGACCCAGTGTGAAGATGTGTGTGTGCTTGGCCGTAAAGGCGAACCCGTAGCCATAGGCAGGCTGGAGAGATATGCTGCCGACCATGAGCGGAAGAATATTGGACCCGGGGCAGTTGAGAGGCCCGCTCCTACCGGCAGGAAGGTAGCTGTGGTAGGTTCCGGGCCCGCAGGACTGACCGCTGCTGCCGAACTTGCCAGGATGGGACACAGTGTGACATTGTTCGAGGCACTGCACAAGGCAGGCGGCGTACTGGTGTACGGCATCCCTGAATTCAGACTGCCAAAGTCCATTGTCCAGTCCGAAGTGGAATATGTTGAAAGCCTTGGTGTGGCCCTTCAGCTTGATACTGTTATAGGCAAACTTGATACCGTGGATGAATTGCTCGAAGAATATGATGCAGTGTTCCTGGGTACAGGCGCAGGACTGCCTGTGTTCATGGGTATTGACGGCGAGAACCTCAGTGGCGTATATTCAGCCAACGAGTTCCTGACCCGGGTGAACCTGATGAAGGCGTACCAGTTCCCTGGTTATGACACTCCTGTCAAACTGGGCCGGAAGGTCGTGGTAGTAGGCGGCGGCAATGTTGCTATGGACTCTGCCAGGTGTGCCGTAAGGCTGGGTGCAGAGGAGGTCACTATTGTATACCGGCGTGGCGAGGACGAGATGCCTGCCCGTAAAGAGGAGATCGAGAATGCAAAGGAAGAAGGTGTGAAGTTCAAACTGTTGTCCAATCCCACACGCATTCAGGGTAATGAGGCAAACTGGGTAACCCAGCTGGAATGCCTGAACATGGAACTGTGTGAGCCTGATGAATCGGGGAGGTGCAGGCCCGTACCTCTCGAAGGTTCAGAACATCTGATGGACGTTGACGTGGTGATAATTGCAATAGGGACATCCCCGAACCCGTTGATACCGATGACCACAAAGGGTCTTGAAACTTCAAAATGGGGCACTATCATAGCTGATGAAGACGGTTTGAGTTCCAGGGAAGGTGTTTACGGTGGCGGCGATGTGGTTACCGGAGCAGCGACAGTGATAAGTGCTATGGGTGCGGGTAAGACTGCTGCACAGGCCATAGATACGTATCTGAAAAGGAAAAATACACTATCTCATGATGATGTAAATTTACGCGCTCGATGACGATTTTTATAAAGTTGCCCGAAAAGTATTTAACGTAAAATGTGAATAGTATGATTGTGAGCGGGTGCAACGTTTTTATTAACTAACCCCCACTCCCCAACCCGCTCACAATAATAACTTTAAATTTATAATAGTACCTGATTCAGCAGATTTTTTTTTACCATTCATGGCAAATCTAATCTTCCATAAACTCTACAGTATCAATCATGACTGGAAAAGTTGTTATCCTGGGTGCGGGTGCGGTGGGTATGACAGTGGCAACATACCTGAAGCGGCATACCGGTCACGAAGTTACGGTCTTTACATCTGATACACATACCGCATACAGCCAGTGCGGAATGCCCTTTGTGCTTGAGGGTGTGATCCATGATTTCCCTGACCTTATAGTGAGACCACCGGAAACGTTCATAGATATGGGTATTGACCTGCACATGGAGACAACGGTAAACGACATTGATGCAACCGGTCAGAAGGTGATATCAGATGCAGGGATATTTGGATATGATCATCTCGTAATCGCAACAGGCAGCACGCCCTTTGTTCCGGCAATAAAAGGGAGAGAACTGGATAGTGTGTTCACGTTGCATACCTTATCTGACGGTATGAGAATAAACTTGTCCATCAACGAGGGTAGCCGTATCACAATAATCGGTGCCGGAGGGATCGGGACAGAATTGGCAGCCTGTCTGGCAGTAAGGGGTATTGCAGTTACACTGGTCGAGGCATTGCCACAGGTGCTCCCCATGACCCTGGACCCGGATATGGCTTTGTCGGTACAGCAGCACCTTACTTCACTGGGTGTCCGGGTGATCACAGGGGCGCATGTGCATTCCATAAACGGAAGATACCATGTACGTTCAGTTAGTGTTCAGGGTGGCTCTGTAATGGCAGGAACAGTACCAACTGACATCGTGATCATGGCAACGGGACTCGGGCCACTCAGCGGTATCGCCCGGAATGCGGGTTATAGAATTGGCTCCACTGGTGGCATTGTAACAGATGAGCACATGAGGGTCAGTACCGATGACGGGATACTGGAGAACGTGTACGCCGGTGGTGAATGCGCCGAAGTGAAAGAGTTCGTCACTGGTTCCCCCTTCATCAGCAGGCTGGGTTCGGCTGCCAGGCGCATGGCCCGGGTGATCGGTGAGAATATAGCCGGACAGGATGCCGTCTATCTTCCAACGCTCAGCCCCAATGTGGTGGTTGCAGGTGAAGTGACGGCAGGTTCGGCTGGCATAACATCCCATACTGCCGGCCTCAACGATATCACCGTGGTAGGCGGAGTATCAGAGGGACGCACCCGGGCAGGGTATTACCCGGGCGGTTCACAGCTTACTGTCAAGCTTATATTTTCGAACCGGCGGCTGGTGGGCGCACAGGTGGTAGCTGGTGAGGGTGTGAAGGAGCGCATAGATGCTCTTAGTCTTGCGATACGCATGGGCGCAACCGTGGACGACCTGCTTGAATGGGAAACTGCATATGCGCCGCCGGTATCCACGGTCATTGACCCTGTTACCTTTGCTGCCGATGATGCAAAGATGAAGATGGAAGGTTAGGCGTGATAACCATAGACGGCTCATACGGTGAGGGTGGGGGTCAGATAATCCGCACGGCAGTGGCCCTGAGCGCGGTGTCAGGGGACCCTGTTGCCATCACCAATATACGCAGTGCCCGACCACAGCCCGGGCTGAAGGCCCAGCATCATATGGCGGTCAGGACAGCGGCAAAGATGACCGGAGCACAGGTGGAAGGACTCAAGATAGGTTCAACTGAACTGACATTTAAACCGCAGGACATTATTGGAGGGCATTATGACATTGATATTGGTACTGCCGGCAGTATTACCCTGCTGTTGCAGTGCCTGATACCTGCCGCCGCCGCATCAAAGGAACGCATCACGCTGGATATCACCGGTGGGACCGATGTTGCATGGTCGCCGCCAGTGGATCATATGTCCCATGTGCTGCTGCCGGTACTGGCGTCTATGGGGCTGGAGTGCAGTATCAAGGTCAAGCAGCGTGGTTATTACCCAAAGGGCGGGGGAAAGGTGAAGGCTGTAATTGTCCCGTCAGTCCTTGCCGGTGTAAAGCTGGAACAGGGGGCCAGATATAATGCCATTACCGGTATTTCGCACAGTTCCAACCTGCCGGAACATGTATCCAGGCGGCAGTCCGAATCGGCATTGGCTGTGCTGGACGCAGCGGGATATAGCGCTTCAATAGATTCAGAGAATTCCAGGTGCCCGTCAACGGGTAGCGGGATAACCCTATGGAGTGGACATACAGGCGGAAGTGCCCTGGGGAAAAGGGGATTGCCTGCTGAAAAAGTAGGCCGTGCTGCAGCCTGTGAAATTATTGCCGAGCTGGATTCGGGTGCAGCGGTGGACGTGCATCTGGCCGACCAGGTGATACCCTATATGGGGCTTGCAGGGAGCGGGAGTCTCACGGTTCGGGAGGTGTCAGAACATACCAGGACCAATATCTGGGTAGTGGAGCAGTTTTTGGATGTTCAGTTCCGGGTCGAGGAACAGGAAGGTGGGCTCTTCGGGATATACCTATAAGTCACTCAGGTTTTATTACTTCGATATATTTGGGTGGGATTTCTTCTGAGAGCACGATCAGCTTGTTTGCTTTCATCATCAATATACCGTCATCCATAGCATCAAAGGCATCTATCCTGAAAATGACCGGATCTTCGGTATGCACACTGGCAGCCTCCAAAGCCTTCTCATAGGAAGTGCTCATGTGGACATACCTCTGGCGTATCGGTTTGATACCCATTTCCTTTATCATGTCAGCTTCTTCCTGGCTAACACCATAGAACAGTTCTTCCAGGTCGTTCTCAGGAAAATCCATGTCCACATCTATGGAATGTCCATAACGGGCCCTGATAGTGTTACCAGCTATCTGGTACCTTTCTTTTACATCAGATTCAACCATACCTATCAGCCGGTTAGCAGATGCCCAGGGGTATCTGGTCATCA
>JAMJFV010000409.1:368-584 GCA_023544495.1 ANME-2 cluster archaeon | reverse complement strand
ATCGTATCTATACGGTAATCAGGATATTTGTGAGGGATTCCAGATGGCAGACCATGAGAAATTAGTATGGAAGGAAGAGATTTGCGCAGGGTGCGGTATTTGTGAGAGGAGTTGTCCCAGCAGGCCGAAGGCCATTGTTATAACAGGAGGTAAGGCTTTTATAGACTTCGACCTGTGTGATGCCTGTGGCATTTGCATCAGGGAATGCCCGGTCAA
>JAMJFV010000409.1:0-358 GCA_023544495.1 ANME-2 cluster archaeon | reverse complement strand
CAAAGCACTGAGCTTTGAAATGCTGGCATAAAAAACAAAGCTACCATTTCATTTTTTCATTGTACATAAAGTATACCTTTGTGTACTCAAGTTAATCCGACCGTAGGGAGGATTTTCTTGTTTAATTGGCTTCGTTTTGACTGGATAGATCAAACTCCATTTACAGCTGACAGGACATCGATGGATGGTCGATTCTTATTATTCAGCGTAATTGCTCTCTCTATTCTACCGGAAAACTATTAAACCCATTAATACTTTGAAGAAACTGAAATCAGGAGATATTATATGCCTTTTCATGTTATGCTGATACCAACGTTAGGCTGTCCTGCTAATTGTGCGTATTGCTGGAGTTCCGAGG
>JAMJFV010000408.1 GCA_023544495.1 ANME-2 cluster archaeon | reverse complement strand
CCTGTGAGGGCCAAGGCTGGAATTATGGACTTGATGCGTAAGCATTAGGTCGAACATTAAGTGAATTGGGGCATTCGGTATGGATTACCGGGAAATTTTTTGGCGTAGGTAATTGGTTTTGGATTTCTAGTAGCTTTTAAGGGGATGAAAAAGACCCGACATTCCTTGTTTTAATGGATGTCGGTTGGCGACTATAATTCCATCCGTAGTAAGAACTGTTCCATCAAAAGTTTCAATCCTTGTTTTAATGGATGTCGGTCGGCGACGGTATTGCACGTATCCCTTCAGGTACAAGGTTACAGTTTCAATCCTTGTTTTAATGGATGTCGGTCGGCGACCATAATACATCCTTATTTCATTACCCATTTTTAGTTTCAATCCTTGTTTTAATGGATGTCGGTCGGCGACATCGCTGCTCCGCTGCATAGCCCAGACATTGAAATGTTTCAATCCTTGTTTTAATGGATGTCGGTCGGCGACGTAGATCACCCATTCCTTACTGGATTGAAGATGACGTTTCAATCCTTGTTTTAATGGATGTCGGTCGGCGACACCTCGTACAGGCTCGATTAGGAAAATCAAACATG
>JAMJFV010000407.1 GCA_023544495.1 ANME-2 cluster archaeon | reverse complement strand
AACTCACTCCTCATTTAAAATTCTTATGTATTCATCCACGAGAGACTTCCCCATTCCCAGAATGTTAGCAATCTCCTCACTTTTCATCGTTTTATTCAACTTTTCCACCTTCTTATATGCCTTAATATACCTGTCACATGCCTCTTCCGTATGATCGGTCTTCCTTGCAATCTCTGGAGTTTGATATCCTTCCTTGAAGAATTTGAGAATAATCTTCTTATGGGTCATCGCCCTTCCAATATCATGGATAATTCCACGAGTAGGTACAATCTCTCCAGTCCGTTCCATATATTCCTTCATTTGTTTACTCACAGCTCCAGTAGAAACATGAAGCAAAAATGCTACATCACTATGAGTCAGCAGCGCTCCCTGATCATAAGACTCTTTAAAAAGCCTCACCATCTTGATCTCTCTAATCTCCTTATCTGAATAACCAGCATTTTTCATTTCCAGATCAGCCTTAGAGATCAGTGTCAGAACAATAGGTGTAAGTGGTGTATTCATGCTATTTTTACCATAATTCGGTTTCTCAGATGACTTGACTCCATACCACAATATCTGTCCCACATCCAATTTCCACGGATCACGAT
>JAMJFV010000406.1 GCA_023544495.1 ANME-2 cluster archaeon | reverse complement strand
TAAAGTACATAGTGCTCATATACTAGTTTCAATCCCTCCAAGGTCTGATTTTAACGAGTTATCTTAAAAACAAAAGAGTACTTAAATTTGAACGTTTCAATCCCTCCAAGGTCTGATTTTAACCTGGAACATTGAGTTTCGATAAATCCAGTATTACAGAGTTTCAATCCCTCCAAGGTCTGATTTTAACCGACGTAATTGTTGATATTACGCAAGGTCCTGCAACGTTTCAATCCCTCCAAGGTCTGATTTTAACTTGTATACCGCCTTGAGCACCTTCAAGAACTCTATCAAGTTTCAATCCCTCCAAGGTCTGATTTTAACTAAATTAGATCTATCTGACCAACAAGGATTTAAATTGTTTCAATCCCTCCAAGGTCTGATTTTAACACGGGCGCGACCGCCAGACCTACAACCAAATCTGCGTTTCAATCCCTCCAAGGTCTGATTTTAACTCAATCATTGGCATTACCGAATCTACCGCTTGTTTGTTTCAATCCCTCCAAGGTCTGATTTTAACTTATTTGTGAACCATTAGATAGATGAACCCCAAATAGTTTCAATCCCTCCAAGGTCTGATTTTAACTTTCTC
>JAMJFV010000405.1 GCA_023544495.1 ANME-2 cluster archaeon | reverse complement strand
GTCAATTGGCGATTCACAACTGAAGATGCACGGATTAAGTTAGCTAAACTTTATCCGACATTAGATGATTGACATGACACTAGTTGAAAATCTTCCATTAGGACAATGAATGCTTGCATTTCCTCCAGTTCCAAAAATCAAATATTCTCCATCTAAATCAAAAAAATCTACAGATTTACTCTGTAAATTACTTGATGTAAAATACATATATTTTCCGTTTTTTTTGCCCTCAGATGCTTTATGTTTAGATTTTTTTTCAAAATTAAATATATCTCCAAAATCTACTGCCTTCCAGTTGTTTGGTAAATTATTATTTATCATTTTCTCCCCTCAAAATAGTTCTCAGAACAGGCACAAATTCGTTTTTCACATTTTTAATAAATGAATTGAGCACTTTTCGAACGTAGTGTCGGATTAAATCTAAAATTAACCGCGGATGAACGCAGATGAACGCAGATGCGTGGTTGAAAAGTAAGTGATTATATAATCTTGTTTGGGATATTTTATTGATTTCCAATGCCGTTCACTATCCTTTTGATCCTATTTTCCGCAGTTTTAAAATCGCTTAAATCCGAATTAAATTCGCTGCTTCAA
>JAMJFV010000404.1:319-597 GCA_023544495.1 ANME-2 cluster archaeon | reverse complement strand
CGCTGCGTGTTCATTGTATCCTATATTTATTGCATATGAGTTAAAATCAGACCTTGGAGGGATTGAAACTCGGCTCCGGTGAGGATTTGGCTATCAAGGTAGTTTGTTAAAATCAGACCTTGGAGGGATTGAAACCCTAAATTATAACACACATGTATACAACTGGGTGGCGTTAAAATCAGACCTTGGAGGGATTGAAACATCAAAAAGGCATAGTAAGAGAAGCGCAAGGCGTGAGTTAAAATCAGACCTTGGAGGGATTGAAACGTTCAGGGCTA
>JAMJFV010000404.1:0-309 GCA_023544495.1 ANME-2 cluster archaeon | reverse complement strand
TGTACCCAGTATCAACATAGTTAAAATCAGACCTTGGAGGGATTGAAACGGATGTGCATCAATCTGCTTAGACGATAAGTACTGAGTTAAAATCAGACCTTGGAGGGATTGAAACGATGCCTCTGACGTTGGTAGGGCTGTGGTAGAACTTCGTTAAAATCAGACCTTGGAGGGATTGAAACACATAACCGTGATGCGGTGCCCTGATTCGAAAGGGAATGTTAAAATCAGACCTTGGAGGGATTGAAACTTTCCTTTTTTGTTTCTCCTTCTCCATAGCCACCGCCGGTTAAAATCAGACCTTGGAGG
>JAMJFV010000403.1:465-602 GCA_023544495.1 ANME-2 cluster archaeon | reverse complement strand
TAATTGCCATCGAGGATAAAGAGCTGGAAGAAAAATTGGCAGCACATAGAAAAGAACTGGCAGAACAGTCGTTACAGGATTCACAAACCTTATTTTAGAAGGTTAGCATTTATTAATAACGGATTTATTTGGGAGCA
>JAMJFV010000403.1:0-455 GCA_023544495.1 ANME-2 cluster archaeon | reverse complement strand
AAACCCACAAAACAGGATTTTGTCTGCGAATATCACATCGAACCTGCAAATGGAGTGGATTTTGAATATGCCTGCACCCACATCGCAGGCGAAAGTTCCATTGATACATGGGCTGACATTTCGACACTAAGTCCTCAATTAGCAGAAGAATTGAAACCCCATGTTATTTTTGCTGATAAGAAACAGCAAACGGTGCGGGTCGCGTACACGCAGGACCTTTTTGAACTGAATTCTGTCCCCCAGATACTGAGTGCCGTAGCAGGGAATATATTCAGTATGAGTATACTGGATAATCTCCGACTCATGGATATTACGTTCCCTGAAGATGTTATCCAGGCCTTTCATGGACCGAAATTCGGGATGCAAGGAGTCAAGGACCTGATGGGAGTGACGGACAGACCACTGGTGGGTACCATTGTCAAACCAAAGGTTGGACTGACCTCGGAGCAACATGC
>JAMJFV010000402.1 GCA_023544495.1 ANME-2 cluster archaeon | reverse complement strand
AGATATGGGGTAAAAAAATGTTGCCATACCCTATTTTCTGGGGTGTCTCTTCTAACAATATATATGAGCGAAATAATAAAGCGACATGAAAAGTTGCCATACCCTATTTTCTGGGGTGTCTCTTCTAACATATTGGACGGTCTGCGGGATCTTATGGCTCTTAGTTGCCATACCCTATTTTCTGGGGTGTCTCTTCTAACATGAATTTTCTTGATGAGGACCGGGAACATTTCTTGTTGCCATACCCTATTTTCTGGGGTGTCTCTTCTAACATAATGGAATATGATTTGAAGTATAATGAATCTACGTTGCCATACCCTATTTTCTGGGGTGTCTCTTCTAACTTAAACGCTATATTTACATGAGGTGAGAATTAAATGGTTGCCATACCCTATTTTCTGGGGTGTCTCTTCTAACATAATAAAGCAATATATTCTTCAAGTAGAGTTCCCATTGTTGCCATACCCTATTTTCTGGGGTGTCTCTTCTAACACACAAATGCGGCAGGCAAATCTTTATGTATAAATAGTTGCCATACCCTATTTTCTGGGGTGTCTCTTCTAACAGAATATCGAAGCGAATTTATCCAATAAGAAGATGTTGC
>JAMJFV010000401.1 GCA_023544495.1 ANME-2 cluster archaeon | reverse complement strand
CAGTACTTCGCCCACATCACCACTGGAATCGTTGGCCTTGGAAATGAGCGTGACGGCCCTGACAACAGTATGGGTCCTGATACGATTGGAGAATCTGGCAAGTGACGTATTGATATCAAGGCCCCAGTCAATATCTTTCCAGACCGTACGGATATGTTTGCTCAAATATCCTATCTTTGACTTTGCCATAAGGCCAATAGAATCCCGCAGTGCCATCCCGGTCTGGTTGGTACTGGCAAGTTTCTTAAGAAAATCCGGGATCTGGGATTCTATCCTTCTTTCCTTGAATTTTTTCATTTCATGGAAAATTGCCAGTGGGAAAATCAATATATAAACAGTATAAACGATCCTATCATCGATGAAATCGATAAAATTAGGTGCATCCAGTGCACTGAATACAGATCCTATAAGAAAAATAACTGCAATAGGCCCGGTTATTGCCAGAATATTGACCGGTTTTTCCTTGATACTCTTCAATGGGTCCTTAAGCATTTGTTTAATTACCAGTTTGTCCCTTGATTTTGTAAATAATTTAAATGCCTCATAATCCGGGTCATCTTCTGCCGGAAGTTCGATCTTAGCAGGCAGCAGTTTTAGTGTAGGA
>JAMJFV010000400.1 GCA_023544495.1 ANME-2 cluster archaeon | reverse complement strand
GATTCAAGATGGCTTGTACCGCATTTTGAAAAAATGCTCTATGACCAGGCATTGCTGACAATGGCTTACATAGAGGGGTATCAAGCTACCGGAACGAAGGATTTCAAAAACACAGCAAAAGAGGTTTTCACGTATGTTCTACGGGATATGACCGACCGAAAGGGAGGTTTTTATTCTGCACAGGATGCAGATAGCGAAGGGGTTGAGGGGAAATTCTATGTGTGGACCCTTGAGGAAATCCAGGGTGCACCTGGAGAACATGCAGACCTTGCAGTAAAAATCTTTAATATTACTTATGATGGCAATTTCAGGGATGAAGGTTCTGGAAAAAGTACGGGCAAGAATATACCTTACCTGAAAAAATCCATTCCTGAACTGGCTTTGGAGCTGGGAATGCAGGAAGATGAGTTCAAACAACACCTTGGATCTGCCAGGGATAAACTTGTTAGAAGAGACACCCCAGAAAATAGGGTATGGCAACATCTCAACACTATCAAATGTACGATGAATGTGTAAAAGTTAGAAGAGACACCCCAGAAAATAGGGTATGGCAACTCCCATAGATGGTTATTGATATATTCAATTATTAGTTAGAAGAGACACCCCAGAAAATAGGGTATGGC
>JAMJFV010000003.1:12540-33216 GCA_023544495.1 ANME-2 cluster archaeon | reverse complement strand
ATGCCGACCTGTCCCGCATGCCCAATGATATTGGAAGGATCTTAATTGATTGGATTTCCAATGGTGGTACCATTCATGCTGAGTGTAAATCATTGACCACTTTGGATGCTTTGGTTGAAAGCATTGACGGTACCAATCACTCATGGTACGGTTTAATTGGTGTTCAAAATATTCCTTCCGGCACTGGTTCTGGTAAAGCCATAATATTTGTCGGAAATTCCTTCGAGGGAAACAATACTGGTGCTTATGGAGCTTATGCTGACCCGGGTGCAGTTAACGAGGTTCTTGCTCAGTCCGGTGATGATGATGGTATTTTACCAGGAACCAGTAGTAGTGCAGTTCCTGCATTTCGTGCAATGACGTTAAATTATTCATTGCTTAATCCCGATACAATCATTTTAGCTGGAGCAGGTTCCAATCAAGACTCAATTTCACCGAATTATGTAGATTTTGGCTATATTTCAGCACCATTTGACAAAGGTTTTGTATCCTATCTTGCAGGACATGATGAAAGTAAAGATTATAATAACATCCCAACTCCCCATAAAGAACGCCTGATGTTCCATACATTCTTTTACCCGGGATTTGGCAAGGTCTACGACTTCGGTGTGGTCGAACTCCAGATAACAATGTGGTATAAATGAGCACACAAAACCCATTATCCCGAGATTCCAGTGGCCAGATGATGTTGCTCATTGGATTTATCATTGCACTGGTTATCATCGGCATGAGCTCAATGGTCTACTCACTTGCAAGTTCAAATCCACAAAGTACCCATAAACATTCTTCAATGGACGCATATTACAGTTTCATCAATATCAGGGAGGATTATGGTATGATCCTCAAATTTGTGTCTAACAGCGGTGCGTATTCACCATTCAATTCATCCAATACCACTATCAAGGATTTTGAATCAAATATGAATTCCACCATGGCCTCTCATGGTTACATCCTGACCTTCACCCGGGGTCCATATTTCAACAACATGCCTCCCACCGCTGAAGCCACAATTTTGTTATTCGATGGTAAGAACCGGTTTGAAGATACCGTCACATATGATCTGGAGACCGGGAGGATCATGTATGACCTGGTCCCTCCTGGCAGTATCACAGACCTGCATGCCTTTACAGGGGTTAATGATGGTGAAATTATTCTTAACTGGACAGCCATGGGAGATGATGGCAACATCGGAAAAGCATCAGATTATAATTTAAAGTATTCCATTGGGCCTGTTGATACAATGGCAAAGTTCGCAAATGCCACTCATATTCCTGTTAATTTTTATCCCGACTTTAACGGTACTCCCCAGGAATATATCGTCATGGGATTGGAACCTGGCAGGTATTACTTTGCCCTCGTAGTTTACGATGAAGTATTGCAGGCTTCGAACCTATCCAACTGCTGCCCCAACGCAGTCGCAGCTAATTGGACCCCTTCAGTTGGATCTGTAATCTCGAACGATACAGTGAATTCAGGCACGAACCTGACCACTGAGAGGGGCAGGGACGTGACCATCATGTTCAACGTCACAGATAAGGATAGAGAAGCTCTTGATATATCTCTATGGCTGGACAACGGATCGGGATGGTATGCGATACGGTATACCGGCCAGACATGGGGTCAATACAATACTACCATCTATAACCATACAATATTTCAGATAAATACTACATGGAGATATTATGTGAGCGTGACCGACGGTCTTTCCGGACACAATGCCACTCTACCACACGGTTCACCTTCATCCTATTACTGGATTTGGGGAAACAATAGTACCGGAGCAGGTATGGTCACCATAATAAACGACAGCGTTAGTACAATTAACTTATCTGCACCTTATAGCGATGATTTCAACAACAATAATGAGATCAGCGTTTTATACAGGATAAATAGCAGTGGATCCTGGGATTCATCAAATGTCACTTATAATAGACTGTTGACTGAATACCTGATATTTATTAGTGGACTGAACAACACCAATAACTACGACGTCAATATAACGTACATAGACCCTGATGGAATATATCCAGTAGCAAATGTTACCGGGATGATATGGAACCAGACTCTTCCGCCATGACTCTTTTTTACCAGGTCCATAAAGTCATTTTAACGAGATAGATTATTGATTGTTTGGTATTGCTGAATTCTGTCATACCTTCATCAGTAACTTCAACGACTGAATTAACATTTAGCTGCAGGTAAATCGGTTTTCCCGATGTATATACGTCTGGAATTGCAGATTCCAGGGTTTCCAGCGGAACAAAGAATGTAATGGTATCCGTATTATTGAACGAAAATCCTCCCGGGCCAGTAATATTGATTCCGTTCTTAACTATAGAGAAATCTCCATCAGACAATCTATTATTATCAGTAAGTTCGTAGTTTGTATTAATTTTATTTCCAATTTTAATCCACTGAAAATCTGATACATTACTACCGACAAATATCCAATCACGTATACTAAGTCTGATACCATTTGAAATAAGGTCAAAATCATCGGGTTCAATCACAAATAAAATTTTAGTCGGGCTGGTATGTCCGGATAGGTCTGTACCAGTAAAGTCACCAAAGCTTGTGCGGACAGTCATTGCCAGCCTTGTCACGGCCACAACATCGGTTTGTTCTCCAACTGCATCTAATGCAGCAGCATCGGCATCAGAAACGTTAAACCTGGATTCGTTGACCGGACGTATCTGGAAATAAAAATTATTCCGACTTAAACCTAACGCCCTGGAAACATTTTCCTTTTCTGCAGGTTCAGTTGAAGACGTTGGATATTCCCACCAGTAAAAATCATCAATGCCGGAATGACTTTGCATAAACACATTCAATTTCCGTGAATCAATGGTATTGTTTCCATCTGGCTTAATTAAGCCGATCTTTCGAACATAGGACTGATTTTCATCCCATACAATGTTCCATTCGGTCCCGTAATCGTTACCATTTGTCCAGTATCCTGCATCCCTTACCAGTAAAGTTGCAGCCCTGTCAGCAGCAGGATAGAGTTCTTTTGAATATCCTGAATAGGGGGTCATAACACTTGATATGGTATACGATGCGAATAAAAAAGCCATCAACAGTACACCTACACCTGTGAGAAAATCTATACTTACCATTGCCTTTTCTTCCTGCATGTAGTGGTGAAAAGCCATACAATTCAACCTTGTGTGATGAAAATATCTGAACGGTTATTAGTAATTGTTATCTTTCCTGATGAGCTTGAGATAGAACCATGTACATTTACCAGCTCATCTATGCTGCTCAACGGAACGAACACCGTTACATCCTTAAACCCGGATGTTAACCTCAATGTTCTTTGTCCCGAACCATAAGGGTCCTCATCAGTAACCTCAATGAAATATTCACTATTAGCCGCCTGAACCGGTATGTCCATGACCGAAATGAACTGACCCTGGACCGGATTTGATAAATATGCATCAGTAATTCCAGACGATACCTGATTGCCTATATCAGTGAGTTCTGAATATACAGCCTGTCGTGTAGAATTATCCACAACCGAAGAAAATGATAAGGTCATGATCCCAAAGAACAGGACCGACATACTGAATATCAGGATATAATCTATAGATACGACCTGTCCGCTCAAATCCTTGTGCAGTGTTCGCATGTAACCAGTCACCCCACAACGGACCCGACTTTTGTTTCATGGATTGATAGGCTTATACTGGAACCCGGATTTGTGATTACCGCAGCAACGGTATCATCCGAGGGGATCGTGGATGTATATGTAGCACCTGAATTTTCGAATGTTGATCTAAGATACCTATCCCATGCTTCATAATTCTGGCTGGTAATGCTAATGGATATGCTGTTTACTTCTCCCGAGTAAATTTTACTGACATCATCACCAGATGCAAAGGTCCTCACCTGCCCCTTACCTTTGCCGCTGGTTGAAGTATTGGTACCTGAGATATTGACTATATGTATCATGACCCCAACATTACTTCCTCGTAACCTTCCAGCATAAATAAGTGGTTCCCGTTCCATTATCGAACCGTCCGGATATGTCGTGAACACAGCACCGTTCTCATATGCTACGATCCGGTTCCTGTATTCATACTCCGTCGTTCCCGGAGACCATGATAATGTAGTAGCTGTCCCGTCATTATAACTTACCTCAATCCTGGTATTATCAGGTAATACAGCAAGTGTCCCACCGTCCATTGAAATAGTAGTGGTCCTTGCTGTACCAGCACCAGTAATTGGACCTCTGACGACTTCCTCTATGTCGCCATGAAGGACAGAAAAAGAGTTGTGGATATTCTGCTGATGAGCACGTGATTTTGCATTTTCGATCATTGGAATACCGGCGGTATAAATAATTCCGATCGAGACAGTAACAATGGCCAGGATCAATATCATTCCTATGACAGGAGATACACCGCTATCATTAACCGTAAATTTCTTAACTTGTTTTGACATTATAAATCCAGGTAAAGTTATTCACACATTACTATATAACATTTTATTACATTAAATAAACTCTGCACAAGTAACTGTCCTGAGTATGGTAATACGACATGGGCATAATTGATATTCCCATCATCCAGTTACTATTTGCCGGTACAGTGTGTCCCTTTGCACCGGGTCACGTCCGGCACCCCTGATGATCCACAAGAATTCTTCTGGCGGCATATATTCACCGTTAGCCGCACCGGCACTTTTAGAGATACTCTCTTCCATCAGGGTACCTCCCAGGTCATTGGCACCGCAAAACAGGGCATATTGCGCCATCTTCTTGCCAAGTTTCACCCAGCTGGCCTGGATATTCTTTACATAAGGGTACAGCAGGATACGTGCCAGAGCATGCATAATGAGATCTTCCACTCCGGTCGTGGCAAAGTATCCTTCAGCCATCAACCGGTTGCCCAGAGGATTATTATACGGCATGAAGGGCAGGGGTACGAACTCAGTGAACCCACCTGTCCTGATCTGTATGTCCCTGATAGTAAGTATGTGCTGGATACGTTCGGTCATGGTCTCGATGTGCCCGTACATCATGGTGGCCGTGGTGGGTATACCTGTTCGGTGTGCGGTCTCGACCACATTGAGCCATTGCGATGATGTTAGTTTATCAGGGCATATCTCCCTGCGCACCCTGTCAGAGAGTATCTCTGCGGCAGTGCCGGGCATAGTATCCAGCCCGTTCTTTTTGAGTGTCGTAAGAGCATCCCCTATACTGGTATCACTGTTTTGGGACATGTGGAATACTTCCATGGGCGAAAAGGCATGAATGTGAAGCTTCGGGAAACGTGATTTAAGGGATCTGAGGATCGTGCAATAATCTTCCAGGTACATGTCGTCCATCAATCCGCCCTGGATACATACTTCGGTTGCACCCGTCTGAACTGCACCGGCAGCAGATCGTACGATCTCATCAACACTCATCCTGAATCCCTTATGTCCTTTGAAGGCACAGAATGTGCAGGTTCCGGTGCAGTTATCAGAAAAAGTAATGTTACGATTCACAATATATGATACTGAATTGCCGACCAGGCTTGCTTTGAGGATATCTGCAAATTTGAAAATGACACCGGGGTCACATTTGAGCAGTTCAGATGCATCATCAACGGTTACTGCTCCCTCGAGTACCCTTTTTACAATGCCCTTAGGGATTTCTGTAGGGAAATGTTCAAAATTATCGTTCAATAAGGCTGCATATTGTGAATTCATACCAACCACATCAATTAAGCGTTTTCAATCGTGTATAATATTTAAAGTTTTATGGATTAGTAAGATATGGGAAATATACTTATAAATGTATTGCAGGTGATCCATCGACCATGCCTCTTCAAATAATGCCGAAACACAGCCCTGATCACCATTCCTACCCGCAGGTCATGGGTTTTGGTGCCCTGAACCTGGATAGGATATATTACGTGGACAGGATTGTCAGGCCGGACGAGGAAGGTTTTATCATTTCGGTCGAGAGCCATCCGGGTGGTTCGGCCGCCAATACCATTGTGGGTTTGTCCAGGCTGGGCATAGGAACCGGGTATGTGGGAAAGGTTGCAGATGACGAAGCGGGCAGATCATTGCTTGATGACCTTGCATCCGAAGGCGTGAATACCCGGGGTGTGAGCATTTCCAGCGACAGGAGCGGGGCGTGTCTGATAATGGTTGACAGGCAGGGTGAGCGTGGGATACTGGTTGACCCGGGGGTAAATGATACAATCACTATTTCGGATGTGGAAATGAGCATTGACACACATCCGGAAATGGGCATTGACACACATCCGGAAATGGGCATTGATACACATCCGGAAATGGGCATAGACATTAGCAAGGGCATGAACGCCGGCTCAGGTCTGGAGTTGATGGATAATGCCGGGCTGGTTCACTTCACTTCATTTGTGTGCAAAACCTCAGATACATCATTCGAGACTCAAAAACAGATCGCAGCCCGCATAAAGGCTGGTATTAGCTTTGATCCGGGTACCCTCTACGCCGAGCGTGGCATGGAAGCGCTGATGGAGTTCATCAGGGGGGCACGTGTTGTGCTGCCCAATGACCGAGAACTGGAACGTATGACCGGGTGCCGGGACGTTAGGAGCGGTGCGGATATGCTCATCGAGGCAGGAGCACAGTGGGTGGCCGTGAAGATGGGCAGCATGGGATGCTTTGTGACAGACGGTACCTCAGCAATTGAGATACCGCCATTCAACGTGGATGTGGTGGACACGACCGGGGCGGGTGATGCCTTCAATGCCGGTTTTATCTTCGGTATGCTGCAGGGGGAGGATATTAAAACATGCGGCAGGATGGGTAATATCACAGCATCCATCAGCATAGGCCACAGAGGGGCACGTGAAGGATTGCCTTCACGAAGCGAACTGGATGCTGCTATAAAAGCTCTTTCAGGAGGATCCTGAATGTTCCCAGTTTTCCTTCGTAGTTCCCTGCTGATATCCTTTGTACACCAGGTACGCCTGCAGCCGCTTCCATTGCCGCTTTCATGGCACTCCTCACAGCGTTTTCGTCCACTCCGTTCATGACGATCTCAGGAATGGATCCCACCCCTTCAGGCACTTCGAGATCCATTATCTTCCCCCGTAATGTGGGGCAGAAAGGATGATTGGTACTGGGCCCGACCTCGGGGTGTTCCTGGCCGGGATACACGGGTTTGGAACCGGCAGAGCAGATGTCAAAGGTGGTCACTGCTCCTTCAATCCGGTCCACGGATTCCACGGCACGGTCCCCTGCTTCAAGAGCCGCGTCCACTGAATCGCAAAAGAACCATACATTGCCCCCCATCACGCCTCTTGCCATGTTCAGTTTTCGCTCGATGACGAACTCACCCATCATGAGTGGAAGAACTATGGTTTCCCTGCCGTAACGTATCTCTTCTGTCTGGTAACCGTCTGCACAATAACCGACCGGCGGCATCATGTCAATGGAACGGTCCGAATCCAGAGCATTGAATACCGATGTAGTGGGCACTACCAGGATGCCCTGCCGTATGCGCCAGCCAAGTTCGGATGCCAGGATATGTTCGGAGTTCTTTCTATCGTTCACCCAGATCTGGACAATTGCACCGGGACGCTTGTCCGGTGTCTCATGCGGGTGCAACCAGGCTTCTATACCACCTTCGGATTTGCCAAAGACGGTCGATGGGAGGGCAGTAGACAGGCGGGCGGCCCGTTGAAGGCGCTTATCGTCCTTTGCCGTTATGATGAACCTGGCGAATACGCCGCTAAAGGCTTCGCAATAGGTATCATCAACAGGGATTCCTTTGATAGTGAGATTCATGATTGATTGTTGGAAGTAGTAATTGAAAGTTTATAATATCTTCCCGGTAAGGAATTCCCTGACAACAATATTGAAGTACATCTCATCTTCCAGGAAAGGCATATGTTTGGTTTCCGGTATCACTGAGAATCTGGAATCCTTGATATTTTTTAAGAACTTACCGCCCTCTTTGAACGGGTCGTTCTCGCCAAAGATGATCAGTGTAGGTTGGATGATGTTGAACACCTGTTCGCTCACATCGAACAACTCCAGTTCCTGCTGCATTTCAAAGAAAATATCGAGGTTATGCAGGGACCTGATGTAATCAGAGTAATCAGGGAGCATCTGTTCAGGTAAATAAATTGGCCAGCTTTTCAGTAAGATCTCCCTGGCAAACGCTTTTTTATCAATGGTCTTGTTTTGTTTATACTGTAAATAATATTTCATGTTAACAGCTATCAGGGCAGCTTTTAGAGCATAGTACCCTTTTACTTTTGTGTGTTTCGCAGGTGTGCCCACAAGAATCAATGTATCGAGATAGGCAGGATAATGCAGAGCATACAGCAGCCCTACATACCCTCCCATGGAATGGCCAAGTATCTCAATAGAATCATGCCACAGATGCATTCGTATGGCTTCGATATCATCAACAAAGGTCTCCAGGGTATAGGTCTTTGGATTAGCCTTCGAGGATTTTCCATGTCCCCTAAGGTCTATATAGTATAATTCACGGATTTTCTCAAGCCCGCTCAGTGAGCGCCCGAAATACCGGTGGTCAAGACCCGGGCCTCCGTGCAGAACATACATAGGTGCCCCTTCACCCCTGCTTTCATAGTAAATCATAGTGTCGTTCACTTCAATTGTAGGAATGGTCGTCACCTTAAACTGGCGGATATTAATACTCATAATGACATCCAGTTATTAATTATTATCCGATTGAATTTCATCATGAAGTGCTCATTCAATGAACAATGCAATAACGTTATAGATAATTCATACGTAAACAGAGAGAGGTAACATGAGGCTAAAGAGCAGGCATATTATAGTGACGGGCGGGGCAGGATTCATAGGTAGCCATGTCGTTGACAGGTTACTGCAGCATAACAGGGTCACCGTGTTCGATAACCTGTCCTCAGGTATCATGGGATACATTGACCGTCATATAGACGATCCGGATTTTACCTTTATTGAAGGCGACCTGATACATCCGGATGCCATATCCAGTGCACTGGATGGCATTGATATGGTATTCCATCTTGCAGCCAACCCCGATGTGAGATTGGGAGCAAAGGACACAAAAGTGCACCTGGAGCAGAACGTGCTTACCACGTATAACCTGATAGAAGCAATGAGGAGTGCGGTTGTAAGTGAAATTGTGTTCACATCGACATCTACCGTGTACGGCCTGGCACGTGTATTGCCCACGCCTGAAGATTACGGTCCGCTGGTTCCCATATCCCTGTACGGCGCATCGAAACTAGCCTGCGAGGCACTGATATCTTCGTACTGCCATACCTTTGACATGAAGGCATGGCTCTTCCGGTTCGCCAATATCGTGGGGGACAGGGGCAGCCATGGCGTTCTTGTGGATTTTATCAATAAACTGAGGTTGGATCCCTTTGCGCTTGAGATACTGGGTTCGGGTAAGCAGAAGAAATCCTACCTGGACGTGGTTGACTGCGTGGATGCCATGGTGTTCGGAGTGGAACACTCTGATGAACGGGTTAACATATTTAACATCGGTTCGGAGGATACGATCGATGTAGTTGGCATAGCAGATATCGTTACCCGTAAGATGGGATACAGTGATGTGGAATACCGGTTCACCGGAGGCGTCCACGGTGGTGGGGGCTGGAAGGGGGATGTGCCTGCCATGCTGCTGTCCATTGATAAAATAAAAGCTCTGGGCTGGAAGCCTCCCCATAATTCAAGCCAGAGCATTGAAATGGCAGTGGATTCGTTATTAAGATCATAAGGGGGGACGATAATCCGACGTACGAAGATAGTGTGCACCATTGGGCCTGCCAGTAGTTGCGAATCCAGGATCAAGCGCCTGATAGAAGTAGGTATGGATGTCGCCAGGTTGAATTTTTCCCACGGCACCCACCAGGAACACAGGGACAGCATCCGGAAGATAAGGGAGATATCAACCGGTCTGGACAGACACGTGGCCATCCTGCAGGACCTTAGCGGACCGAAGATACGAATAGGTGAGTTCCCTGATGGTACCGTTACCCTGAAGAGCAAAAGCGAGTTCATCCTGACAAACAGGGATGTGCCCGGGAATGAACATGTAGCCTCTGTCAATTATAAAGACCTCCCCCGTGAAGTGAAAAAAGGTGATACCATCATGTTATCTGATGGTCTCATCCAGCTCAGGGTCATTGATTCAGATGCAGGTGATATCAGGTGCAGGGTGGAAATAGGTGGACAGTTATCGTCACATAAAGGTATCAACCTGCCTTCCGGTACGGTAAAGATACCATCGTTGACAGACAAGGATAGGACAGACCTGGAACTGGGGATCAGGGAAGAAGTGGACTATATTGCCCTGTCCTTTGTCAGGAAAACAGAGGATATTCAGGAAATCAAGCAAATAATCAGTGATCGGGGAAAAAGTATCCCGGTAATCGCCAAGATCGAGAAGCACGAAGCAGTGGCAAATATTGACGGGATATTGGATGCTGCTGACGGGCTCATGGTGGCAAGGGGCGACCTTGGTGTGGAGATACCTATGGAGGATGTGCCTGCAGTCCAGAAAATGCTTGTACGAAAAAGTAACCAGGCAGGTAAGCCGGTTATCACTGCCACCCAGATGCTCAGGAGCATGGTCGATAACCCCAGACCTACCAGGGCAGAGACTGCGGATGTTGCAAACGCTGTACTGGATGGTACTGATGCGGTGATGCTTTCAGAAGAGACTGCCGTAGGCCAGTTCCCTGTTGAAGCGGTCCGGATGATGTCAAGAATTGCGGCAAAGATAGAAACATCCATGGATTTCAAAGATGTTATGTCCATTCGTAATTTACCTGAAGGTGAATCGATCCCGGAAGCTATTGGCAGGTCCGCCATCAATATTGCACGCCAGGTCAAAGCTGCCGCTATCATAACACCCACAGGCCAGGGTAAAACTGCCAGGGTAGTGGCCAGGTACAGACCATTGATCCCCATTTATGCTTTGAGTTCCAATCCTTCCACACTGAGAGGTCTTTCACTGGTGTGGGGTGTCAGGCCTGTCAATGCGGATTATTCCCCTGATATTAACGTGATGATGAAAAGGACAGTGACGATGGCATTAGAATGCGGTTTCAAAACAGGGGATAAGCTGGTTGTGACTGCAAGTGTACCTGCTGGTGGTTTAACCAATATGATAAAGGTGGAAGTGATCTGAAATGGAAGGCAGGATAAGGGGTTTCCAGGGAATGTTCCCGAAAATGGGCGATCCCATCTATATCGACCCGTTGGGTGCGGTCATCGGGAATGTTGTACTGGGTGACCATGTCAGCATCTGGTCAAATGCTGTTGTAAAGGGTGATCCCTATGCCATTCGTATCGGGCCCTGGTCCAATATCCAGGATAACTGCACGGTGCATGCCGGACCGGATAATATTGTTACTGTTGGCGGGTATTGCGTGGTGGGTCACGGCGCGATACTCCACGGGTGTACTATAGGCAACGGCTGCATGATAGGTATGGGGTCAATTGTGATGAACAATGCCGTACTGGGGGACGGGTGCCTGGTAGGTGCAGGCACACTTATCACTGAAGGCAAGGTCTTCCCGCCGGGCAGTCTGATAATGGGAAGTCCGGGTAAGGTGGTCCGTCAGCTGACGCCGGAGGAGATAACAGATATAAGAGAGGCTGCCAAGGATTATTGGGACAGGGCACTGGGGCATATGCAGAACAAATAGTCAGAATTTTCCGTATACCAGGTAATTCATTATCCTGTGCCCTTCGACCTTTCCCAGTGAACCTGACCCAACAGAGAACTCATTATATGTGGTAACATCATCCGCACTACCATTACTCGATAGCACCACAAAAGGCACCGGGTCATGGGTATGGGTCTTGACCGGAATGGGTGTACTGTGGTCAGGCATCAGTAATATTCTATAGTCATCAAATGCAGCCATTCCATCAAGGACATGCCCTACAACTTTACTGTCAAAGTCCTCTATGGCCCGTATCTTTGCAGCCAAATCTCCGATATGTGCGGCTTCATCAGCAGCTTCCACGTGCACATACACAAAATCATCCGATTCCAGTGCCTGCAGTGCAGCATCTGCCTTTCCTGTATAATTCGTATCAAGGTAGCCAGTTGCGCCAGGTACGTCGATAACTTTGAGCCCGGCACATACTCCCAGGCCTTTGAGCAGGTCTACAGCCGATATCATGGCTCCGCTAATACCGTACAGCTCTCTGAAATGTGGCATTGACGGCGCCCTTCCCTGCGCCCATGGCCATATCATGTTGCCCGTATTCTTTCCGTCTGCCATTCTGCGCCGATTGATTTCATGACCTTCCAGCACGGGTTTTGAATCCATGATGAGCTGGTTGAGAAATTCGGCATCCTTGCCCTGTGGCAGGAAATCTGCCACCCTGCCGCCCACCTGGTCATGGGGTGGGGTGCACCTGGTATACCTGCCCCTGCCGTCCGGGAGCACAAGCAGGTGGCGGTAACTGATGCCGGCATAGAACCGTGCACTGCTGCTGCCTATATGTTCATCGACCGTCCGGATAAGTTCTCCTGCTTCCTCAGTAGTAATGTGGCCTGCACTATAGTCGGTAATTAATCCGTCCTTTTCGGTTATGAGGTTGCAGCGAAATGCAATATCGTCGGCAGCCAGTTCCACACCCATGCTGGCAGCTTCCAGGGGTCCTCTCCCTGAATAGTACTTTGCAGGGTCATATCCCAGGATGGCGAGATTGGCAACGTCTGAACCTGGAGGCATGTCAGCAGGGACTGACTGCGCCAGTCCGCATTGTCCCTGTTTTGCTATGCGGTCCATGTTTGGAGTTCGGGCAACCTGCAATGGGGTCAGTCCGCCCAGTTCGTCAAGGGGGTAATCTGCCATGCCATCACCCAGGAGTACAATGTATTTCATCGGGAGCTCACCTGGATGTTACATTATTTCATGGGGTATAAAGGATTATCTCTGGCATACCTGGCGTGAAGGGCAGGGCGCCGGAAATAATGGACGATCTGCGGGAAGGTTTCAGGAATACAACGTAGTGGTTGTGTATGGCTAAGTGCAAACCAGATCGGTCGATCTGACTGGTTCTTTGACAATAACCGGATATTCTCATTCTCAACAGATGCTGCCTCAGAAACAGATATGTACATTAAGATGTAATTTATTCATCAAGGGGTTACATGAAATGAAAGATTATGATCTTATCGTAATTGGTACTGGTTCTGCAATGAACATTGTTGACCCGATAATGCAAGCAAAACCTGAATGGAAAATAGCCGTTATCGACAAGGATGAACCAGGCGGGATTTGCCTTACACGGGGATGCATACCATCAAAACTACTTCTTTATCCGGCCGAGCTCATACGGGAGATAGGGACTGCCCATACATTTGGCATAGATGTGGAAATAAAGGACATTGATTTCAAGAACGTAATGGAAAGGATGAGGACCCAGATATCAGAAAAAATCGATACAATACGCAAGGGACTCTCTGGTGATAAGAATATAGATTATTATCCCGAAGTTGCAGAATTCGTTGCTCCCTATACATTGAAGGTCGGCAGTGAGACCATCACATCAAAAATGATATTTCTCTGTACTGGTTCAAAGACCCTGATACCACCGGTAAAAGGATTAGATACAATACCTTATCTTACAAGCGATACGCTCCTTGCAATGACCCTACTTCCTGAGAGTATTGTGATCATTGGTGGCGGTTACATTGCAGCAGAGTATGGTCATTTCTTTTCTGCCATGGGATCTCAGGTAACTATCATAGGGAGGAATCCCCGGTTCATTCCCGAAGAAGAACCGGAGGTTTCAGCACTGGCGAAGAAAGTAATGTCAGAATATCTGGACCTTGTCACGGACCATGAAGTCATAGAAGTTACCACGAGTGCTGATGGTTTGAAAAAGGTTATTGCAAAGGACAGAACCAGCGGTAAGGAGATCATAGTTGACGCACAGGAGGTCCTCGTTGCAACTGGCAGGGGATCCAATACGGATATCCTGCATCCTGAAAAAGGAGGAATACAAACCGATAGTAATGGATGGATAGTGGTGAACGATTATCTTGAGACCTCACAACCGAACATCTGGGCTTTGGGAGATGCCAATGGGAAATATCTGTTCAAACATGTGGGCAACTATGAATCTACTCTCGTGTATTATAATGCGATTTTGGGGAAAAAGGAAAAGGCAGACTACCATGCAGTACCTCATGCAGTGTTCTCATACCCTGAGATCGCCAGCGTGGGATTAAGGGAAAAAGAGGCCATTGATACGGTGGGTGAGGACAATGTGCTTATCGGTTTTCAAAGATATGAAGATACTGCAAAAGGAATGGCGATGAACGTGAAGGATTATTTTGCAAAGGTCATTGTGGAGGCGCATACGTACAGGATATTGGGGGCGCACATTATTGGTCCGCATGCCTCTGTCCTTATCCATGAGATAATACCTCTTATGTATACTCCACAGCAGAGTGCACGTCCTATTTTGGATGGTATGGTCATCCATCCGGCACTGAACGAAGTAGTGTCATGGGCATTCTCTTCTCTCATGCCCGCTGAACATTATCATCACAGGCATTGATTTCACTGCGAGTTTTCCGTTATTTCAATGCCAGAAATATTCATTGATCTTAAAGCATGGATACGATCAAGCCAGTCCATTATTTTGCACAATATCGCTTCCCTCCAATAACCTGCATAATTTGAAATAGACCATACGTCTATTTACACCCTGAATGAAGCTCAACTCCATCCAGTTTTTCACGAACACATCCATTATGATGTCCATGTTGTTCATCCCCCTGCTGGCCGGGGACATGGGTGCGAACTACACCCAGGTGGGCATCATAATGAGCGTGTACGGAGCATGTCTCTTTGTCTCATCATATTTTTTCAGCAAAGTTGCTGATACATGGGATATCAAAAAAATGCTTCTCACCGGACTTGCCTGTTCGGCAGTGGCTTATTTTCTCCAGCTGTTCGCCTATGACCCGCTAAGCCTTGCTATTATAAGAGGTGTGGTGGGAATTAGTGTTGGCATGTACCCGGCAGCCCTTATCATGCATGTTTATGGGCTCAAGCGCAGTATAGGCAAATTCAGTTCCTTTGGTGCTCTTGGCTGGGCAGCAGGTTTTTTCGGAGCAGGTATCATCGGGGACTATGCCCCTATTTTCATATTGAGTTCGGTAATGCTGCTCATCTCTTTTATGTTAGCAGTGACAATGCCCAACGTGAAAGTACAGCGTATCAAGGTGGACTATTTCTCAATAACCACAATAAAGAATAACTGGAACATCTACCTGACATTCTTTTTACGGCACACTGGGGCAGTAGGATGCTGGACCATATTTCCCCTATACCTGGTAAGCCTCGGTGCAGATAAATTCTGGATCGGTATCCTTTATTCCATTAATCCCCTGATGCAGTTTTTCATGATGCGCCGGATGGACGGCCTGAATATGGAGCGCATTGTAAAGATCGGGTATATACTGTCTGTGGCTGCTTTTCTGAGCCTGCTTCCGGCTTCGACATATTTTCACATCATTCCTGCCATGTTCCTGGTAGCTTTGTCCTGGTCCTTCCTGCTTGTGGGCTCCACTGAACTGCTCCTGCAACGTAACACAGATAAAGCCACAGCTGCTGGTTATCTCAATTCGGTCATCAGTCTCGCTATGATAACGGGAGCACTCTTCGGCGGTGTGGTGTCCAATGAATGGGGATTCAATGCCGTGTTCATTGGCGCTGCAGGGCTGAGCCTGGTAAGCCTTACAATATCGGGCACCACCATAAGGCAACCTCAATGACAGGGCCGTGCCTGGATTACCCGGCATTACCGGAGTTCATTTCTCTCCTGGTCGTATAACGATAGAACAGGTATGCGCTCACGTAATACCCTGCATAGGACAGTACTTCCAGCAGGGAGGGATTGCCATTGTATCCCAGCAAGCTCCTGGCCAGGCTGCCCGCAGTACCATTTTCGTCCAATATGCTATTGGTATCCCAGACATGTTCGATAATAACAGGAACAACTGCAACTTCCTGGAGTTCATGAACTCCATGGGCGGTAAGGCCTGCTGCGAACAATATCATGAAAACACTGGTCACCTTGAAGAATATCTTTATGTCAAGGTTCACTGTAGACTTAAATACCGCATACGTAATGACCAGTGACGCCGCAAGTCCGGCAATCCCGCCCATGAGCACGTCAGTACTGCGCTCTGCTCCCATGGCTGCTGCACCCAGGAACAGCACTGTTTCTATGCCTTCCCTGAATACCGAAACAAAGGCCAGCACAGCAAGTCCGGTAGTTGCAGACTGGCTGACCTTGCGCTGGATATCACCCTTGATGTGTGCTGATTCCTTAAGCATCCAGATTATCATACTGGTCAGTACGGCAGCGGCCAGCAGCATGACCACGCCTTCGAACAGTTGTTCATTACGACCTGCGAACTGTATGGCCAGCAGGTTAAAGGCTGCCGCTGCGACCAGACTGGCAATAATGGCGGCGAATGAGCCATAATAGACGTATTTCTTTAGTTCTTGTTGTTGGGTCCGGGTTAAGTAGGCCAGGATTATTCCCACTATCAGGAAAGCTTCCAGCCCTTCCCTGAATGTTATTATTAAACTTGGAATCATGGTAATTACCTTTAAGATCAATGTTTAGGTTAACCTAAAAGTATTTATAAATTTCGTAAGCCTGATACTTCCCATGTTTTTTTTCGCTTCATTTTTCTTTTCCTACATCAGTGTTGATTTAAAAGACATGTCTCTCCTTAGAATAATGTTTTAATATTTGAGTGTATATATACACACCAGGTGAACACAAAATGGCAAAAAGACCAGCAGGAATGGGCGGTATGAATCCCCGGGCCATGAACCAGATGATGAAGCAGATGGGGATAAAATCTGATGAGATCGCTGATGTAGAGCAGGTCATAATCAGGACCGCTGATACTGATATTATTTTTGATGACGCCAATGTGACAAAGGTGGCTGCACCGGGTATGACAACCTACCAGATTATAGGTACACCCTATGAAGTGCCAAGGGAAACCCCCATACCAGATGAAGACGTGGCGCTGGTTGCCGAGCAGACCGGAAAGACCAAAGATGAGGCAAAGGCAGCCCTTAAGGAAGCCGGTGGGGACCTGGCCGAAGCCATAATGAAACTTGGGTCATGATCAATGCAGTTCATCACCAGGCATTGCATCAACCAGACATGAATCACTATCCTGGAGAAGAGTATTCATACGTCACGTGAACTGAAATATTTCCTGACAGATTTACCGGGACAGGTTACCTATCATCAGGCTGTACCATAACGGTACAGGACTTTTCAACAGTAATCTTATTAATGACATGGATAATCTACTGACATTATCATTTCAGATATTATTATTTATTATTTAAAATGTATAGTACATGGTGCCTGATTGAAAAGTGAAGCAGACGGAGTTGATTCAGATTAAGGACATGACAATAGGCTTTATCGGAACAGGAAAGATGGGCGAGGCATTGATACGAGGAATTATCAGTGCAGGCCTGGTTGAACCAGGCAATATATGTGCCAGTGATATCGATGAGCGGAAACTGGGCATGCTGGGTGAGGAACTGGGTATTGTTGTTTCCTGTGATAACGTGCAGACCATCGAGAAGGCAGAAGTGGTCATCCTTGCAGTAAAACCCCAGATAATCAGGTATGTGCTGCAGGGTATCAAGGAATCGGCCATAAAGAAGCACCTGTTCATATCCATTGCTGCGGGTGTGAATATCGAAAGTCTGGCCAGTGAGCTGCCAGGGGGCACCCGTGTGGTCAGGGTCATGCCCAACATCTGTGCCACCGTAGGCGAAGCCGCCTCGGCGATATGCCCCGGAGACGCTGCCACCAAAGCCGATGTGGATACTACCAGGAAGATATTGGGATCAGTGGGCAGGACCGTGGTTGTGGACGAGCACCTGATGGATGCCGTAACAGGACTTTCAGGCAGCGGACCTGCCTTTGTGTTCATGATCATCGAGGCGCTGGCTGATGGCGGTGTGCACCAGGGACTGGACAGGGAGACAGCACAGACCCTGGCGGCCCAGACCGTGCTGGGGGCGGCCAAAATGGTACTGGAATCAGGTAAACATCCCGGTGAACTGAAGGACATGGTAACCTCGCCAGCCGGGACCACGATACGGGGTATCGAGGCGCTTGAGAAAAGGAATTTCAGGGCTGCTGTGATGAGTGCGGTGATAGCGGCATCCGAGCGGTCCAGGGAACTAGGTAAGTAGGTGGAGAGATATCATGGGCAACGATGCGGTCAGCCTGATACTGCAACAAAAACCTGCACGGTTGCTGATCGCCATAAGCAGGGAGGGTGAGACATACGCGTCGGTGATATCCAGGGAGATAGAGTCCACGTTTGCACATACCACGAAAATACTTGTTAAACTGGAAGAACTGGGTTTGGTAACGTTCGAGCAGGACGGCAGCGACAACAGGGTGAAACGGGTCGCTCTGACATCTCAGGGTACGGCAGCTGCAGTCCTTGTGCAGGAGTTATCTGAAGTGCTGGAAGGAAAGAGGTCCCTCAAGAAAAAGGGCGGGGTCAGGAAGAAAAAGAAGGCTGCTACACATAAACCACCTGCTGAGTTCGGCCAGAAGCTTGAGATGATAAAGGCCAGGATCGAGTTGGTATCAAAGGAAGAACTTGAGGAGAAAAAGTCTCTTTCACAGGAAGATTATGTGCGCATCGGGCGGCGTTTGGGTCCTTACAGGCGGGAGCTAAGGAAGATCATGGAGACCGGCGGGAAAGGGGATGCGAAGAAGGCCGCTGCACTGGACGGGGAGATTGAGACGGTTCTCGGGGGGCGGGAGAAGTTGAGGAGTTAAATTCCCCATCTTACACTATTAAACAATGTATACTGTCCTGCTTTTATTTTTTTAATAAGCTTTTTTCAATCATATTGAGATTGTATAATTTATGTAAATCCCATCTCTTAAATCCGATATAGCAAAAGGTTTATTTCTCATAGGCTATATTCAGAACACTTCAATGTGGGCCGGTAGATCAGGGGTAGATCGCTACCTTGGCATTTGGATTAGCTGAACAGGCTGTCTAACCTGAATGGTAGAGGCCTCGGGTTCAAATCCCGACCGGTCCACTTTTTCTTTAATTCGATTTTATACTGCCATAAGTGGAGATTTCTATACTGCCATTGACACACTCTCTGAATCAATAGTGATTGCCCAGATTATTCTATTTCTCTCCATGTTTTAAACTCCCAAATGACCGATAGGTCCTGCACTCGCCATAATTGACTCATTCACAAAACTCACTCCTCATTTAAAATTCTTATGTATATATCCACCAGAGATTTCCCATTCCCAGAATGTTGGCAATCCCCTCACTTTCCATCGTTTTATTCAACTTCTCCACCTTCTTATGTGCCTGAATATACCTGTATTACTTTTCTTTTGTATGTTCTGCCACTCTTGAATAATTGTATAAAAGTTTACTGGGTGTATCTATGATAATAATTAGTATTATAACTTGAAGCAATTATTTGTAAAGTACTAAAGTTTATATAATATGAATCATTACAATATACTAATTTACGTTTGAAATTAATCGTAGTTATATTATGGGAATGGGATTAGGGAGTTTTACAAATGCATGTTAATTTGAGATATGTCAATAAAATATTAATAATCTGTTTAGTGTTACTGATTGGTATTCCAACAGCTCTTGGTCTACCCCTTATTACTGGGAATGACCCTACGGGTACTGATGTTCCCGTGACGACCGTGATAACCGTCACATTTAATGAATCGATGAATACGACCTCCGTAGAAAGTGCATTCTCAACGAGTCCACCGGTTACAGGAACGTTCAATTGGTCTGGCGATACAATGACCTTCACTCCAGATACTTACCTTGCATACTCAACACTATACGAGGTTATCATCACAACAGGAGCAGAAGATCTGGCTGGTATTCCTCTCGCAACAGCGTACCTCTGGAACTTTACCACAGCAGCAAAACCACTAGAACCACCAGAACCACCAACCTCTTACTGGGGTAATGCAAGTGGGAACAACGTTCTTTTATCAGGTGCGTCTATAACAGTACATGATGCTTCTGATACTGTGATTGCAAATGCTACGAGTTTAGACAGTCCAAATCAGGGACTATATCAAGTAAATGTAACATGGGATAACCTCATAACTTCTGCGGATGAGGGTGTAATTGCAGATGAAACCATAACTTTTAAGGTTAATGGAATAACTGCAACTTCCAGGGTGATTGATCCAAAGGGGTCTAACATCAATATTGACCTCAATGTGAGCTATGGACCACCAGAACCACCAGAACCACCAACCTCTTACTGGGGTAATGCAAGTGGGAACAACGTTCTTTTATCAGGTGCATCGATAACAGTACACGATGATTCTGATATTGTGATTGCAAATACCATGAGTTTAGACAGTCCAAATCTGGGACTATATCGAATATATGTACCATGGGATAACCTCACAACTTTCGCAGATGAGGGTGTAATTGAAGGTGAGACCATAACTTTTAAGGTTAATGGAATAACTGCGACTTCCAGAGTGATTGATCCAAAAGGGTTTAACACCAACATTGACCTCAATGTGAGCTATGCACCACCACCAGAAGCACCAACCGTGATCGGTAACACGCCAACCGGAACAGGCGTTCCCGTGACGACCGTG
>JAMJFV010000003.1:0-12441 GCA_023544495.1 ANME-2 cluster archaeon | reverse complement strand
GTGCGTTCTCAACGAGTCCATCGGTTACAGGAACGTTCACCTGGTCTGGCGATACCATGACCTTCACTCCTGATGCTGACCTGACATCGAACACAACTTATACGATTACTATTAGCACAGATGCCAAGGATCTGGCGGACAATAGTATGCAAACCGATCATACCTGGGAATTTACAACGGAAGTTATTACGATTTCAGAAAATCTAATTCAGAACCCTGGATTTGAGTCCGGTACTACCCCATGGCGCTTCTATACCAATGGTATGGGAACGTTTATGGATGATGCATCGGGTGATGGGAGTCCTCATGCCGGCCATATTACGATTTCTCAAGAAGGGAGCAATGTTCAACTCTACCAGCCGGATATCGTACTTGAGCCAAATACTCAGTATCGTCTGAGCTTTAAGGCCTATTCCAATACTGGTCATGATGTATCCATTTCACTGCATAAGCACGGATCTCCATATACTAATTATGGATTGTCGGACTATGTAGTTGACCTTGGCACTTCATGGAGTGAATATTCAATCCAGTTTACCACGTCTGGATTTTCCGGGACTGTGAATGATGGTCGTTTAAGGTTCTGGTTATCACCCTATGATGCTGTTGGAGATGAGTATTTCATTGACAATGTTATACTCGTAAAGGTTTAGAATCTAAATGTGTTGGAATGTCCCTGAAAGGCCCGGTGCAATGTGATGGTAAAGGTCTTTCACGGGAATTCCAATCCGTTGTATGATCAGATTATATCTGGCGGCATCTTCCGGTTTTTTATTTGAATAGTTCATGAGGTGTTGTACTATAGCTAAACGTAACATTATTTCAGGTACGTTTATTTGGTCGACCTTAATTCAGCGAATAAAGGTTTTTGCAGGCTTTATTCACGGTTGAAAAATCTACCTGTTTGTGATTCTTTATGGACGTTAGCCTCCGGGTATCTTCGTTTTGGTAGGATAAATTAATGCTTCTATGCGTGATGTTTTCGACCAAAAAATTGGTATTTTTGTTCAGAACATTATAAATAATAGTTTAGAGTTATGAACTTTCCAGCGTTCTCATATTTTAATTGTCAACTGAGATAAATTTACTTTTGCCTCTCATGAACAGATAATGATCCCGGAATAACAGGACCTTACTATAAATCCTGACAGGAACCGGATTCCAACAAATGCTATATACTTAGAACCCAATATATTTTTGTGGGGTCACATGAAATCCAGCATGTCCAATAGCAGTAAATATCCAGGTTTGACCACTACTGCCAGTGCGATCCAGGAATATATCAAACGTTCACCCATCCAGGGTCTGTTCAACTGGGGTCGCAAGAATTCTTTGTGGTTCATGACCCAGCCCATGGGCTGCTGCGGTATTGAGATCATCTGCACGGCCGGAGGTCCCCATTATGATGCGGATCGTTTCGGGATCTTACCAAGAGCTTCACCACGACAGGCAGATGTGCTGCTTATCAGTGGCTGGATCTCCAGGAAATACCTGCCTGCACTACAATTAGTATGGGACCAGATGGTAGAACCTAAATGGGTTATTGCCATGGGAGAATGTTCCATGAGCGGGGGCCCCTTCTGGGAAGGGTATTCAACAGTCATTAATATTGAGAAGATATTTCCCGTTGATGTATTTATACCAGGTTGTCCGCCCAGACCGGAACAATTACTGAAAGGCTTTATCCAGCTCCAGGAAAAGATACAACAAAAACAGGACCGTACCCAGATAGATGAGAATGAATGGAAAAAAAACCAGTGGATCCCGGATATTGGGGTACATGAACCCGTGTATCCCAAAAAGGCTAGTCTTGCTCAATATAATCTGGAACCCTCGGAGATGTTGCTCCATCTTGGCCCCCAGCATCCCCTTCAACCCGGCCCTTTTGTGCTTGACCTGAAACTCAAAGGGGAGGTTGTCCAGGACGCACAACTCAATATCGGTTTCAATCACCGGAGCCTGGAAAAGATCCTGGAGAACCGCATGTATCTCCAATGTATCCCGCTCACGGACAGGATTTGCTATCTGGCTTCCATTTCCAATAATGAGTGTTTTTGTTCCGGTGTGGAACACCTGATGGATATCACTCCTCCGTTACGAGCTCAATATATCAGGACCATAATGCTGGAGCTATCCAGAATCCAGAGCCACATGCTGGGTATTGGTGAATTTGGCTCTGACCTGGGATACTTATCCATGTTCCTGTATATGATCCGGGAAAGAGAGTCTATCATCTCCCTGATGGAATCTGTTACCGGTTCACGATTGAATCATACCTTTGTAAGGGTAGGTGGTGTGGCTGCTGATCTGCCAGAAGGATTCAAGGACAAGACTCTCAGGACATTGAGATCAATAAGGGACAAGATCATTGAAGACGATGAACTGATGAACTTTGATTCGGTCTATATGAGAAGGACCCATGGTATTGGGGTATTAAGCCCCGAAACTGCTAAAGGACTTGGGGTGGCCGGCCCTCCGCTTCGAGCTTCAAATGTAGAATATGATTTGAGGAAGACCGAACCCCGGCTGATCTATCCGGACATTGACTTTAACGTAGTAACCAGGAAGGAGGGAGATGTATTTGCCAGGGTGAAGGTCAGACTGGACGAGATGCTGGAAAGCATGTATATCATTGAACAGGCCCTGGATTCCATTCCTTCTGGCCCGGTAAACCTGAACCTTAATCCTTACCTGATCATCCCGCCTGCAGGTGAAGTATATGCCAGGGTAGAGGACCCACGAGGTGAGATGGGTATGTACATTGTTTCTGACGGGACCCATATGCCGTACCGGTTAAAGATACGGGGGCCGGCTTTTGCAACCATGCAGGCTCTGCCCCCCCTTCTCAAAGGAGTATATGTAGCAGATGTAGCAGCTATTGCTGCCAGCATGGATTCATGTGTCAGTGAGGTGGACAGGTGATCTTATGGTATTGAAAAATCTTATTGTTGCGCTCAGGACAGCTTTTGAGCGTCCTGTGACCAGGCGATACCCGGAATATGTCTTTAATTTCCCGCCCGCCTACAGGGGGCTTCACAATCTTAACAGGCAAAGATGTATCGGATGTGGGATTTGCGCACAGCAGTGTCCGAATAATTGCATAGAGATCATAAGGGACGGGAAACTGTTTCCCCGGATCGATGTGGGTCATTGCATGTTTTGCGGTATCTGTCTGGAAGTATGCCCGGAACAGGCGCTTTCGTGGTCCAGGGCCTTTGAATTAGCTTCATGGAAACGACGTGATATGATCTTCTCACCTGCAGAATTGTCTAAAAGCAATGATAGGGGGAGATGATACATGGAGTCCACTGCTGATCTACAATCACTGAACCCTTCCTTTGGTGAACCAAAAATTGCTGATGTTATCAAAAATAATTACTGCACATCCTGCGGTACCTGCGAAGCCGTATGTCCCGTGGGTGTGGTCCTGGTCGACAGGGATGAAATTGACATCTCCCGGGATATCCGGAATTACAGGAAAGCACATCTTCATACCGAAGGGTGGCTTAAGACCCATGGATTCGATTACAATGATAACAGATACCTGACCTGCGTTAATTGTTATGCATGCGAGCGGGTATGTCCTGCACTGGACGGGTTTGCAGAAAACGAATTCGATAATATAAAGTTTATAAAAGCAGCACGCAGCACATCACTTACCGGTCAGGACGGAGCTGTGGTCTCCCAGATCGCATCTTCGTTGCTGGAAAATGGCAGCATAGATTGTGTATTCGGGATCACCAGGGATGATGAATGGCAAACAGATGTCATCGTGATGACAAAGCCAGAAGATGTGGAAAGATCGGCCGGGACCAAATATACATATCATCCCATTATGTCCTATACACGACATCTGGTTGGAAACCATGAGTATATGCCAGGTCCACCACTGTTTGATGAGGAGGTCATTGAACAGCTGAAAGGTTTCGAACATATCGCTGTGGTCGGCACACCCTGCCAGGTCCACGGGGCCAGGTTGCTCCAGCAAGAACAGGAAGTGAACATCTCCCTGATCATAGGCCTGATCTGTATGGAGTCATTTTCGTATGAGGTCATGGCCCGGGTAATGATCCCTGAGAAGACTGGATTTGACATGAAGAGTATCATTAAAGTGAACATCCATAAAGGCAAATTCACAGTGAGTAAAAGCGATCAGGATAAGCAGATCCCCTTAAAGGAGATTGTGCCCTATGCCCGAAACGGATGTCATCATTGTATAGATTATACATCATATTTCTCAGACATCTGTGTAGGGTCAGTGGGATCAGATGACGGATGGAATACCATTATCGTACGAACCGGTGCAGGGGATATGTATCTTGACCAGGTCCAGGGGCTGGAATATTCTGATAAACCCATAAATATGGACATCCTTCTGAAACTGACCGATACCAAACACAAGAACAATGATTGGGACTGGAAAGGATTTATGAAACATAAATGGTATGATGAATGCCAGCCCCAGAGAAAATGGGGACCTACCCCATCACAGTGGGGTATGGAAAAATTGGAGATACGGAATATCCGGCTTGAATAAATATTACCAGAATAGGATCTTGACCAATCTTGATCGAACATTCCTTTATCTCATCAACAATACTTATTACATTTTACGTTCATCCTTAAATAAGGTATTAATGGGGGAGTCAGTTATGAAATATCGCTGTACAGTATGCAATTATGTATATGATGAGGAAAAAGAGGGAACCCGTTTTGCTGAACTGCCCGGTGACTGGGTATGTCCTGTATGCGGAGCGCCCAAATCAGCTTTTGTAACCGAGGATGTTGGAGCAGTCAGTGGGATCAAAACGACCGTTGCTGATAAGCTGGTCGAGCAGCTTTCGGCAGCCGGTGTTACCCGAATCTATGGTATCCCGGGGGAATCCAACCTTCCGCTCGTAGAAGCTATACGAATAAGCAAAGATGTGGATTTCATCCTTACCCGTCATGAAGAGACCGCTGCTTTCATGGCATCCGCACATGCCAAGATCACCGGACATATCGGTGTCTGTCTCAGCATTGCCGGGCCAGGTACCACGAACCTGATAACCGGGCTGGTAGATGCCACGTCTGACGGAGCACCGGTACTTGCTCTCACGGGACAGGTTCCCCAGCCGTATCTTGGCAGTGAATATCTCCAGGAGATAGATGAAATTGAACTATTCGCTCCTTTTTCCGTGTTCAACGAGACCATCGCATCGCCAGGACAGACCATCAGGCTGACCACCCTTGCTATCAAATATGCCTATGCCAGACGCGGGACGGCCCACCTCAGCCTTCCCACTGATGTACTGGATATGGCGCTCGAGGACTCGATATGGAAACCCGGGATGCATGTGTTCAGCCCGAAGACCAATCCCCTGGAGGAAGATATACAAAAAGCCGTGGAAGCTATCAATAATAGCATACACCCGATAGTCTTTGCAGGATGGGGGACCAGGGAGGGAGGGGATGACGTGATAGCCCTGGCAGAAAAGATACAGGCTCCTATTCTCACAACATCCAGGGCCAAAGGTGAGATACATGAAGACCATCCCCTTGCCATGGGAGTGCTGGGTTCGATAGGTACACCGTATGCTGCACAGGCTGCCAGAGAAGGCGACCTGTTCATTGTCCTGGGTTCTGGTTTCAGGCAGCGCAACCTGGTACCTGATATACCTATTATCCAGGTGGACATCAATGCTGCGAGGGTGGGCCGTAGTTTCCCGGTTGATGCAGGATTGGTCGGGGATGCAATACTTACTGTCCGTGAACTGGTAAAAAGGGTGACACCGAAAGTACGGGATCCCGAATATTTTGAAAAGATAGAAGGTATCAAACGTGACTACCTGGAAATGATACTTGATGAGTCCAAGGATATGAGCACCCCTATTAATCCTGGTTTTGTAGTGCAATCAGTGAAGTTGCATGCTAAAAAAGATGCTTATATCTGTGTTGATGTGGGCGACCACACCTATTGGTTCTATAAGAAATACCAGTGTACGGGCGAGAAGACCCTGATGTCATCCAACATGGCAAGTATGGGATTCGGATTTCCAGCCTCTCTCGCCGCCCAGCTGGAATACCCTGGCAGGCAGGTGATATGCATTACCGGGGATGGCGGATTTGCCATGGTAATGGCAGATCTTACGACTGCAGTCTGGAACGACCTGCCTGTAAAAGTGATCGTGTTCAATGACGGCAAACTCAAGAATATCAAGAAAGAACAGAACATGCACGGTTATCCTGAATACGGTACCCAGTTCATAAACCCGGACTTTGCGGCATTTGCCATATCCTGTGGCGGTGAGGGATACCGGGTAGAAAAACCTGAAGAACTGGATGAGGCACTTGAAAATGCCTTCAATTCAAATAAACCGGCAGTGGTCGATGTACTTGTTGACCCTGATCGGATGGCACCCATAATTGTGAGACCGCCATAAAGATGAATACATCAGGGAAGCAAAATTCGTCGATGGTTCAATCCCGGCAAATGGCCAGATATCCACAAAAGGGCATTCCTTTTTTAAACAGAGCATTGAAGAGACAATAAAAGATGCAATAGAATCTAAAGGTCGGCTTAACGTCCCGCCGCACTGACGGTGCCAGAACGTCAAAGAGTTTGGCTGCATTACATCTCACTATTGCAGCTTCGGACCACTGCGGCTGTATGCCGTTGAATCCAGGACGGCCAGCCAGTCGAAATCGATGAAGCTCTGAGGCGTCAGCGCGAAGTAGGTCGGGTTCTTCAAACTGCCCGATCGAGTCGGAAGAGCTGGGATTGCCTGGATTGGAAGGCCCTTCCCTCTGTGAGTGGGAATGAACCGCACCGGTCCCGGCACTGCCGTGGCTGAATCCAGTGTCCTGCACAGCATCGTTCGATGCCGGGCCGCGACTGGCCACATACTCGTTGACGAGGCGTGCCCGGGGGAACCAGCTCTCGATGGCAATGGCGCTGTAGCCGTGCGTCTCCACGAGGCGCTGGAAGAGCCGGTTGCGGAGTATAAGGATATCCTCGCCGCCGTGGAGTGGTTCTCCAAAACCAAGCAACTCCACCGAATCGTCAAGGGAAGTGATGACCCTGTCGACGGAGGCGTTGAAGGTTTCGGACGGTTCCATGGAGAACGGGATCACTTCGTGGAGGATCCAATCGTCGAGGGTGGTATACACGGGCCGGGACCTGTTTGAAGAGATAGACTTTTTTTCATGTTCTCAAAACCTATTGGTGATTAGATCAATCCATATATTTTGTTCTATTAATCCTTTTTATTTTAACGTCAATAACTGTTAATTCTTCTGGTGCCGGATGTCATATGACGAACAATGCTTACTGCGATTACCAGTTCTGAAATATAGCTGCACAGTGCAGGACGTTATCTCAGGGTAATTTATGTTCCGGACGCAGAGCAAAAAAGTGTTTTTATTATGGATAGATAAAGGCCAGTAAAAAAAAGTTATCGCAGTAACGATAAAAGAAAATCCAATAAGATCCGTATTAACGAAGAGACGGTGTCTCAAAAGAGTGGACAACAATGATCGCAATAATAATATTGTCTATCCCGACAAAAATCCTTTCCAGTAGAAACCTTTATGTCAAAACCAGCCGATTTCTGCCTATATGATACAATTCACCAAGCTCCATGGGAACGGTAATGACTTCATTCTTATCGATGAATACAACAATACAGTAGTGCCCGATAACCAAAAAGCCGACTTTGCAGAAAAATATTGCGACCGGCGGTTCGGTATAGGGGGAGACGGGGTACTGTTCATTTCAATGTCAGGTTCTGCTGATGTAAAAATGAGGTTGTTCCAGCCAGACCGCTCTGAAGCAGAGATGTGCGGCAACGGTATCAGGTGCCTTGTAAGGTACGCTCTTGAGGCGGGGTATCTTTCACCCGGCACTGCATCTGTCGAGACTATGGCCGGTATACTGCCCGTAGACGTAAAGGGCATGGGCGTCGAGATGCTGGTGAAAGTAAATATGGGAAAACCGTTGTTTGACAGGAAGGACATACCTGCCAGGGGTGACGGGGAGTTCATCAACGAGATGATCGAAGGCATGCAGGTTTCGGTTATCAATACCGGGGTGCCACATGCCGTGATATTTATGGACGACCTTGAAGGTATTGACATTGATGTAGTGGCACCCCCGATACGATATCATAACCTCTTTCCAAAAGGTACGAACGTGAATTTTGTTCATGTTGTTGATAACGGTCATGTCAATATCCGTACCTTTGAGAGGGGCGTGGAAGGAGAGACCCTGAGCTGCGGGACAGGTTCAGTAGCATCAGCAGTGATAGCACACCATCTGGGGTTGACCGGCAGCGAGGTCACAGTAAACACCCTGGGAGGCATACTCAATATCACACTCGAAGGAGGTTATGCCTTCATGGAGGGCACGGCCAGGACCGTGTTTACCGGAACCCTTGTATGATCATCGGAATTGACGATACCGATTCCGCGGACGGGATGTGCACTACCTATCTTACAGCAGTGCTTATCGACCAACTAAAAGAACTGGGAACAATTAAGGGATTACCCCATCTTATCAGGCTGAATCCCAATATAAAATACAAGACCAGGGGAAATGCAGCACTGTCCCTGGAGATCGATGCAGATCAAGGCTCAGAGCAGCAGATCATGGACACGACGATATCCCTGGTGCAAGATATGGCCGATATGGAGTGCGAGAACACCAATCCCGGTATAGTGTTTGTGCAGGATAGAAATACACAGGATGAGGAGTTTGAGAAAGCAATGGAATCATTCATGTGGCGGGCCATACAGGATGTGCTTACTGCTGAGGATGCCTGCACCCTCATTGACAGGTTCGGCCTGGCACACAGGGGGTTTAAGAACGGACGCGGGCTTATCGGTGCCCTTGCCGCGTGCGGAGCTATTGCCTGCGGGTTGCCGGACCATACCTACGAAATGGTAGCGTACCGTCTGCCTGAGAATTTTGGGACGCTCCGTAATATCGACCGTGATTCGGTGTTCAGGGCGGATGAAATAACATACCCCGGCACCTGGGATACGGTGGATAGAGCGAATGATAGCGTTGTATTTGCACCTCATTCCCCTGACCCTGTGCTGTTCGGCATACGTGGTGATGACATCCGGGCCATACAGCAGGCATTTGACCAGATAGAATCTGAGACTTCTGGCCTGATGATACTGTACATGACCAACCAGGGAACTGATATGCACCTTCTGTATGAGCATAACCGCGATATCAGTGAGGACCGGTCGTATTGTATTTCTGGTAGCGTGCAGGATAGCCCCCGGACCATCGAAGGGGGTCATACCTTCTTCACCATTGTGGGCGATGAATGTGGAGGTGATGTGGAAAGTGATGTTGATGGCGGGTCAGATTATGAGGTTGAAGTGGGAAAAGTGGGGAAAGATGGCAAGGGTATTTGCACTATAGAATGCGCGGCCTTTGAACCAACAAAGGGTTTCAGGGAGGTGGTCAGGAAGCTGGTGACCGGGGACAGGGTGCGGGTGTATGGGAGTGTCCAGAATGATACCCTGAATCTCGAGAAAATTGAGATCATTGAACTCTCGACTCACGAAATAGCAGAAAATCCGATATGCATGTCATGCGGTAAGCATATGAAATCAGCCGGACGTAACCAGGGATACAGGTGCAAACGTTGCGGCACGAAAGAAAGCATCATGGACCGGACTTCTGTTAACAGAAGCATCAAACCCGGTATCTATGAGGTGCCACCCAGTGCCAGACGCCATATATCGATGCCGTTAGTCCGGTCTGCGGACCCCAGAGCATTCCCGTCCAGGTAAGATTTTAACCGTAACTTTTATTCTGGTCAAGCAGTTAACTTTTTGCTTATGCAAGTTGTACAATACAAATTAACCTATTTATTCTAAAAAATGTCTTATGAACAGGAGTCTTATCATTGACAGAAAATGATTTACATAAATTCAAAAAAATCATCATTCCTCTCGATGGTTCAAAAAAATCAGAAAGGGCACTGAAATACGGAATTAGTCTGGCCACTGTCTATAAATCAGAGATCGTTATTGTCTCCATGGCACCGAAAAGTAAAAAATCAGAAGGTCCCATCAGGTCGAGGCTTGATGAGATCAGTCCTGATCTGGTCAGGCAATTAAAAGATATGCCTGCATCCATATTAATGGAAACCTACCATGAAATAACACTTAATACCATCAGGAAACGTGACATAGTTGCCAGGAGTATCATGAAAGAGGGGGATACTTCAAAGAAATCAGTATTATCAACGCTAATGGAATTGATCAAAGTGGAAAAGGCTGACCTGATAATAATAGCAACCCGCAGACAGTCAGGATTCCAGAAACTCACAGACGGAAGCTTAACTGAAGAGTTGGTCAAGATCTCATCTATCCCTGTACTTGTGGTGTCTATGTGATAATTCCTGAACATGAACGGTCGAATGAACCTCTCATTGGCGAGCGGGTGATACAGCATCCTGATATGATCCGGGCTGCCGAATGGGTATTGACCGAATATGAACCCCCACACAGGGATATCTGTATATTCGTACCATGTTCAATGAAAAAACCATATCATGAAAGCCCATCTCACAAGATCTTCGATACGATCATTTTTAGCCACCTTAACGATGAACAGGTACATGTGGTTGTTTTCGGGACCTGTGGGGTTGCACCAAGGGAACTGGATACAGAATATCCCTTCATGGATTACAGGTTCATGCTGGGCAGGTGCGATGTACCCCTTGTAAAACGCGAGTTCCACAGACTTGAAAGCCACCGACTTGCCCGCTACCTCAGGAAAACTGCCGGACATTATAAGCACAGAATAGCGTATTGTATCGGTGATTTCAGGATCGCAATGGAGAAGGCAGTGGAATTGAGTGATATTGAAGTGGACATCGTCCCGACAGAGCAGAGCATCAGGCAAGTATTTGACCCTGATTTGAAATTCGGTCACGGTAGCTTACATATGGAACAATATCTCAGGGATTTTGACGAGGCGATCTGCCGTTCAGTGGGCGGAGAGCCTTCATGCAACATTGTACCGGGTGAATCGATTGTAAAGGATAACGAGTGGTATTTATTGTAGGTTATTGTATGTTATTGCAGGGTATTGCAGGTTATTGCAGGTTATTGCAGGGTATGTGCATGATAGATATAGGATTCCGGATATAAGGTTCCAGCATGTCTGTAGATTATTTTTATGCAAGACCGATCGGTATGTGGGTGGTAGTGGAGGAAATTACCGGTGTGGTCAAAACAGTACACTTTATCGAGGATCACACAGGTAAGACCCGCATAACACATCCTGTTTCATTAGACCTGCTGAGGTATTTCAATGGAGAAATGGTAGATTTTTCAACGTATGATGTAGACATGTCAGGTTTTACTCCTTTCCAGCATCTCGTTCTGACCGCTGTAAGGAATATTGGATGGGGTACCAGTATCACGTATTCCCAGCTTGCCGGTTTGATAGAAAGACCCCTGGCATCAAGGGCGGTGGGTACTGCACTTGGCAAGAACAGGGCACCTTTGATCATACCCTGTCATAGGGTAGTTTCAAAAAACGGAACTGGTGGTTTTTCGTACGGGGTCAAAATGAAAACGACATTGCTGGACCTTGAATCAATAGAGGTCTAGGCAGGTTTTTCAACAACGGGCGGAACTACAACCACCCATCGTTTAAATCGCTGGACTTGTTTCTGGTATTCTGAAAAGACCTCGACCTTTGCTATTCCGGTTTCACCCGGTCCTACATAGACTTCTTCTGAACTGCTTATTTCAGTACCTGGTCTGCATTCCTGTTTAGTCCAGTCAAAAGCGAGGCATGTATAGACCGTCACTGAAAAATTACCACCAAGGCTCTCGTTATTTGTGATATTGACCGTATATTCAGTTCCTGTAATATTATTTTCAAAAATGGAAACTCGTTTCATCTCATCTTCATAAAATGAAAAATCGGTAATTGTCTTTAGATCATATGTATAGTACAGAGGATCAAGAGGATATTTATCAGTATTGTCACCATATCCATCACCATCGGTATCGGCCCATTCATGTGGATCATCAGGAAAAGTGTCAATAGCATCATGATGACCGTCTCCATCACTGTCTGCGCCGATACTGGCATTCAGTGGGTCCAGGTCTGCACTGTCAATGAAGGAATCCCCGTCTGTGTCAGAGAGCAGTGGATTTGTTCCACTTTTAATTTCAGCGTTGTTGCCTATTCCGTCAAGGTCCGAATCTTCCCAATCACCTGGGTCTTCAGGGAATGCATCCACCGGGTCACGGATACCGTCACCGTCGGTATCAGGGGCTTTGAGACATCCGGAAAATAAAAGAGAGACTATCACGATTAACAGTATAATTGAGATATTTGTTTTTACTGACATGACAACACCTTATTGGGAAAACGGAAACCTGTAATACAATTTGAATTGTTAATGCATAAATCTTTTCATG
>JAMJFV010000039.1 GCA_023544495.1 ANME-2 cluster archaeon | reverse complement strand
CTGAAATGACTCAGGACTTTGCACAACTGTTGAAGGATTACGACAAAGGCAAGGATGCCGATACAATTGAACGGATAAAGGCGCTCAAGGAACGTATTGATGATGAACCTGGCCTCCAGTGCCCGGAATGTGGCGGATTTGCAGGAAAACAGGTGGTCAGTATTCTCGAAAGACAGGCCAGGACGAGCCTCAAGGCATCTGAGCGTAAAAGGAAGGATTTTGGCATCCAGAAAAAAAATGTGGACATGTTTCTGCTCATACATCCTGATTGGCTCAAGGGCGCATCCGGTTTTGAAGGCGAAAAGGAACTGGGCGGCTGGGCAGGCGCGCTGGCTGCGGATACTGCCAGATGGTTCGAGCGAAGAATGGATAATCTGTCTATCATCGAGGTACGAGGAGAATCATTACCAAGTGAGGTAGAACTTCCAGATGGCACAGTTATTCACACGAAACGGGGTACTGTGCCAAAGAAAGCTACTTTCACATGCGGAAATTGTGGTAATTCGGCTGATTTTGCTGCAACTGAACGTGAGGCACAGCATCATTCTCCAGTATTTCCCCACACATTGCAGTGTCATTGTCCACAATGCGATGCCCTGGGTTACAACTACGGTGGTCGATACTTTAAAGTACCTGATACCGTAGACATAAGGCATCTTATTGCAGCTGAAACTGAATGGACTAAATGCAGAGAAGATAATCTGAAAGGTTATTGGCCTCACTCTGAGCTTCCATTTGCGTGGGAAACTCATGTTCAAAAAGGCAACCTAACAAAACGAGGATACGCACACTGGTGGAAAATGTTCAATCCCCGCCAGCTTTTGGTTCATACCCACTTACTAAAAACAATCACTGAAGCACCGGCAGATTCCTGGCCGCTTGATGTGCGTGAACAGGCATTGGGAGGGTTCCAGCAGTACCTACGAAATCAAAATATGTTTGTTTTCTGGAATCTTCAGCGGGACACCCCAGAACCTATGTTTGCCAATCCAAACTTCCACGTGAAGATGCAGGTGGTCGAAAATTGCGTATTTCCTAATCTTGGTCGAGGTAACTGGTCTTCATCATCGGAAAAAGTCGTAGAGGCAATGGAATGGTGCAATGATCCCTGGGAACTTATCGTTGCAGAAAATGGATCAGTTAAATCTGACAAAGGAAAACCTGGTGATCCACTTGTTCCTGGTTGTGAGCATTATTGTGGTTCATCTACCGATTTGATGATTTTGGGTGAGGAAAAATTTGATCTCGTTATTACTGATCCACCGTTTGGTAACAATCTTTTTTATGCAGACATGGCCGATTTTTTCTATGTTTGGCTGCGAATTCCGCTGCTTAAATGGTACGCAGGACTCCCAGAGGAAGTGTATTTCAAACCAGAATTCACTCCTAAAGCTCTCCAAGCCGTTGACGATCCTGCCCAACACCCTGACGACAGGGAAGGTTACGAGAAGTCACCATTCATTGAATCAAGGCATCTCAAAAAGATTCGAGAATTGATCAATGATGAAAAATTACAAGAAAATGCTATAAATCCAATCTACCGACCGCAACCGTCGGCGGATTTTTACTGCCAGACCCTGAGCGCCTGCTGGGCAGAAGCTGGCCGTTTGCTTAAGGACGGCGGCATTATGGCCTTCACATTTCATCACAACAAGGATCAGGCGTGGATTGACATTCTTAAGGCACTCTTTGATGCTGGATATGTACTAATTTCTACTTATCCTGTTCGTAGTGACGAGACAAAGGGAGATGCTGACAATGCCGCCTTCGGTTCCAAGAAAATAGAGTACGACATTATCCATGTCTGCCGCAAGAGACTGCAAGAAAGCGAGCCGGTAAGCTGGGTACGGATGCGTCGCTGGGTCAAGTCCGAATCACGGCAACTCAAGGAACTACTGGAACATACCCACGGTAAAGAACTGCCCGAATCCGACCTTCGCGTCATCCTGCGGGGTAAATCCCTGGAATTTTACAGCCGTCATTATGGCCAGGTATTTACAGGTGATGGTCAGGTGCTGGATGTAAGAGATGCGCTTTTGGGTATTAACCAACTTCTGGATGACCTGCTGGAAGACACCGGCGAAACTGGCAGGCAGCACCCACCTGATATTGCCGAACCTGCCAGCAGGTTATATTTGCGTATCTTCCGTTATAAAGAGCAAATTCCCCGTGATGAACTGCATAAAACCCTGAGGGGAACCGGTATCAGTCAGGGTGACCTGGAATCTCGCGGCTGGATTCGTGCAGAGGGGAAAGTGGTACATGTAGCCCCTATCAGAGAGAGGTTCGATTATTTCACCGCTCCTGGACGAAACCGAAAAGTCATCAAAACCGACTTGGACCAGGCACATTTCCTGATAGGTGCGGCATTCCTGAATTCAGGCGTAAAAATTGAGAATGAACTGAATAATCCCAACTTCAGGATAAAAAAATCAGTAGACGAAATATTGAAATGGTATATACAGACAGGGGATTCGACGGAGGTTAGCCACTCTGCGCGAACTGCACTGCAACTGGTCCAGCACTGGCGAAATCGCAGAACCGCTGTTCAGTTAACCCTGTTTGAGAAGCTGGAGGAGAATGATGATTGAAGATTACGAATTGCCCAAAAGAAATAACAAAGGATGGTGATGAAAATGGATAGTATATCGACCTCAGTCTGGCAGCGCAAAGGGTCCTCCGTGGTTTTTGATAAACATAGCCTGGGTGAATTCATTGAAGGAGGAGCGATGGTCTCTCTTCGCGAGGTTCTCAGCTGGTTAGATAAAATCCCCACAGTTCCGCCTGTATCAGGAAAGACAATTCTCATTACCGGCCTGGATACAGTCATAGAAACCATGCCACCAAATGAAGCAGAGGAATTTCTCACAAAGCGAATCCGTCCCCTTCTTATTGAACTGCAAAGTCGCTGGACAGATTGCGGTGTGGTATTCGGCTTTTCATCCCACGAAAAATCGTTTGAAGAAGCATCGCTTGATGAAGAAGTCCATTTCCACAGGCGCGATAAAGAAACAGTTCATCTCTCTGAAAGTCTTTGGGACGGCAGCGCTACAATGAATACAAAACGTATAATCCGTGATGATTCTGAAACAGGAAAAGAGGTAATAGTTGGATATTATGTCGCTCGAATCTCATAAAATTCAACTTGGCCTGAAGGTCGTGCATTCCGAACTTGGAGAAGGCGTTATTGTCGGCATTGAATCTACCGGCTACATAACAGTATTTTTTCGTGCATTAGGGGAACGCCAGGTTCCGGCTGAAACATTATCCGTATCTACAGATCGTTTCGATCGAATAATTCATGGATTTATTGCTGCCTCACCTGAGCGTCTGGAGCATCTCTGGCTGGCTTTGGAAGCTGAAGAAATTCCACTCATGGAAAGCGCTGCTACTTTAACCTCAGCAAAAGTTGACCTATTACCTCATCAATTGACTTTAGTTTATCGCATTGCCAATACACAGCCAAAACGATTTCTTATCGCCGATGAGGTTGGCCTTGGCAAGACGATTGAAACTGCTCTTATATTACGGGAAATGGCATCCAGAGGTGAACTGCAGCGAACCATGATGGTCGTACCAGCAGGACTCGTCGAAAACTGGCGAAGAGAAATGAATGATGTTTTCAATCTTGATTTTGAAGTGTTCGGCTCAGAAGGTGACGTCACTGACCGCAAATCAAATGCTTTTGCTAAGCATAATCGACTAATCGTTTCAGTTGATACTCTGAAACGTACTACCAGGGTGAAAAAACTACTCGAAGCTCCACCATGGGATTTAGTGGTTTTTGATGAAGCACATCACTTAAGCGTATACCGCAACGGCAGTAGAGTTAAAAAAACAGAAAACTTCAAGCTGGCTGAAGCCCTGCGTGACCATTGTCGGGATTTGCTTCTGCTTTCTGCAACCCCACATCAGGGAGATCATTTCAGGTTCTGGATGTTAATTCGCCTGCTTACACCTGAACTATTTGAAAGCGACCAAGATATGGTCAATAATCGCCACCGCCTTAATGCAGTGGTAATACGTCGCACAAAAGCCGATGCCTGCGCTCAGGACGGTAGTCCCCTTTTTACCCGTCGTGTGGTCCATACCGAAGGGTTCAATCTTTCAGAAAAAGAAATGGAGTTTTACAATGCTCTGCTTGAGTATTTACGTGATGGATACAATCTAGCCGCCCAACAAGGAAATAAGGGACGGGGGCTTGGCTTTGTCATGACTATCTTTCAAAAGATTGCAGCCAGCAGTTTTGCTGCCATAAGATCAACCCTGTGGCGTCGGCTTCTTATGATAACAGTGCAGGAAGCCATAGAACGGGACGCATTGCTTGATGTGGATGGACGAAATCGAGTTATGGAAGAGGCTCGCCAGCTTGTTCATGAGATCTACAATCTACCATTCGACTCTATAGGAAATGCTCAGGTAGACCAGATTCTTGCCGAAGTCAAAGTAAATATCCTTAAAAAGAGCAAAGAAGCAAATGAATTTGTGAAAAGTGCGGGAAGTTATTCCGACACAGAATTAGCAGCCAGTAGTGAAGAATCAGTTGCCATGTTAGTTGCATTGGGTGTGCCAGAGGAGCGGCAGCGAATACGAGAATTGATGGTAAAATTTCCGGATGGGATGGAATCAAAAACTGCGGTACTCATTAATGCCTTGAAGCAGATTTGGGCTCAGAATCCTGATGAAAAAGTCGTAATTTTCGCCACATATCTGGGCACAGTAGATGCAATAAAACACTATCTTGGAGAAGCTTTCCCTGACAAAGGAGTGGACGTACTAAAAGGCGGAGACCATGGAGCAAAGACTGCTGCACAGAAACGTTTTCGCCAAAAAGGTGGCTCAAATGTGCTTGTTTCAACCGCCGCTGGTCGCGAAGGTATCAACCTGCAATTTGCTCGAATTCTGTTCAACTATGATTTACCATGGAATCCAATGGACCTTGAACAGAGAATCGGTCGCATTCATCGATATGGGCAACAGTCCACAGCGCAAGTTTATAACCTCATTGCAGCAGATACCATTGAAGGTCAAATATTTCTTTTATTGGAAGAGAAACTTAGCGACATTGCATATGCAATAGGCAAGGTAGACGAAAAGGGTCAGATTGCAGAAGACCTCCGAGCTCAGATTCTTGGACAATTAAGCAATTGTTTGAGTTATGATCGGCTTTATCAGGATGCATTGGCTGACCCCACATTAAAAAGAACCCGCCAGGAGCTTGATGTGGCAATGACTAATGCCAACCTGGCCCGGCAGGTTGTATTTGAACTATTTCAGGACCTGGATCGCTTCAATCTGGGCGATTACAAAAAATTTGATGATGAAGGGCGCGGCATGCAGCGTTTGATAACTTTTACTTCACGGGCTGCAAGACTTGCCGGAAATGAATTTCGAAAGGAGGATGAAACTCTGTGGATATTGATTGAAGATGGACAAAAGCCCATTCAGTTTACATCTGACCGTGAACGTGCACTGTATGACGAAAAACTGGAACTTCTTGGTTTGGAACATCCAGTTATCCGAAAAGTGATGCAAGACTACATTAATTTGAGTGAATCCAATCGTGCAGTGTTTGGTAAGCTTGAGGGAATTCCCAGTGGTGGCCTGCTGACAGTTTGGAAAGTGAACACTCGAACAAAAGATGGTCAGACTTCACACCATATTATTCGAATCGGGATGACGATTGAGGGTGATCGTGCTCCATGGCTTGAACAGCTAAAGGAAAAAATCTTGCACAAGAAAGGATCAAATTCAAATAACAGTGAATTTTGGCAGAATATCGCATCTCAACAACGGCAGAGAATCCAAGAACTCTTACATCGAGAACTATTGTACTCGGGAATCATCAGCGAGGATATGTCATATTCAGCCCCCCTCCTTGCAGTTTTTGGAATAGATAATTAAAATGAAAACTCCATCGCTATTATTTATAGGTTTATAAAATAATGTGGAAAATTATTCGATAGTATTAAGTTTCCCATTTCAACATTTTTTTTATCTGGGTTATTTACAAAATGGCAAATCATGTACCTTAATTTTCTTCAATAATCAGGGTACATTCAATACATTTAAATATTTTTGAATCCATGAAATTGAATGATAAATGCTATTTAGAAATTAGCTGAAAATGGAAAATAAGCTAGTTTTTACCGCGAACTCACAAAACGCATTAAAAAAAATTCACTAAAATGTTTTGAAATTGTTTTGAGCTTTGTAATGTGGTGTGTGCAATGATTAAGAACACAAAAACTTGGAGGGAAAACGAACAATGAGCATTCGTTTTTTACATACAGGCGACTGGTAATTGGGGATGACTCGCCATTTTTTCTCTGAAGGGGTTCAAGAGAGATTTGCCCAGTCCCGATTCGATGCCATCCGTAAACTGGGGCGTATTGCCGAAGAGGAAGAATGCAAGTTTATGGTGGTATGCGGGGATGTGTTCGAATCAAACCTGGTTGATCGAAAGACCGTATTGCTTGCCCTCGAAGCTTTGAAGGATGTGCCTGTTCCTGTATACCTCCTTCCCGGCAACCATGATCCGCTCAACGCAGCATCCGTCTATGGCAGCACGGTTTTTTTAGAACGTAAGCCTGTCCATGTCCATGTGATTGAGGACACGACTCCTATTCGCGTTGACGAAGACATTGAGATTGTGGGGGTACCCTGGACATCAAAACGCCCCCTGCAAGATTTGGTTGCTTTGGCAACTGAACAACTTGAAAATGTAGTTGATACTATGCGTGTTTGTGTTGCCCATGGGACGGTGGACAGTCTCTCTCCAAATCCTGATGATCCTGCACTTATTTCTCTCAAAGCAGCTGAAAATGCAATATCACAGAACAAGGTTCATTACGTGGCTTTCGGATATCGACATTCTCTCACCGAGGTCGTGGATAGCGGCTACATATGGTATGCAGGCACTCCCGAGCCAACAGACTTTAATGAAATGAAGCCTGGCTTTGCCTTGGTGGCCACAATCAATGAAGTGGGTGTAACCACAAAAGAGGTGAATATCGGAAAATGGAATTTCATTGAGCGTGAACAGGTAGACCTCAACACGAAGGAAGACATCGAGGCGCTTCGCAACTGGTTTGAGAATCTTGAAGGCAAAGAGCAAACCGTTGTCAAATTGCGCTTTATCGGAGCACTCTCGTTATCACTTTATAGTGAGCTTGAAGAACTTCTTTCTCATTTCCAAGAGATTATTGGCGCAGTCGAAACGCGTATGAATAATCTCGTTGTAATTCCAGAGGATGCCGATTTCATGGATCTCGGTTTTTCAGGTTTTGCCAGTCGAACTGTTGAACGGTTGCGGTCCAATATTGAAAATTCGGGTTCCGATAATATCACTTCACGCGATGCACTTGCGCTCCTTGTAAGGCTTGCCGGGAGGGAACTATGAAACTCCTCCGCCTGCGACTGGCCAATTACCGAGGAATTGATAAGTCCGAAGTGCGATTCGGTTCCAATGGCTTAACTATCGTGGAAGGGGCGAATGAGGCTGGAAAAACCAGCCTTGGCGAAGCAATAAGGCTTCTTTTCGATTATCTCGATTCAAGTAAGAATCAAAGTATCGGTGCAATTAGACCTGTACATCTTGATGCAGGTCCAGAGATTGAACTAGAGGCAGAAAGCGGCCCCTACGTCTTTACATACTTCAAGAGGTTTTACAAGAAACCGGAAACTACCCTTAAAATTACAAGTCCAAAGCCGGAAAATCACACTGGCCGTGAAGCTCATGAACGTGCTAATGAGATTCTACACGAAACCATTGATATTGACCTGTGGAAAGCTCTCTGCATTCAGCAAGGTGAAGCGATTCAGCAGGCCAACTTATCTAACAAAACATCTTTATCGGCTGCACTTGATGTTGCTGCAGGTGGACATCGGGCAGATCCACGAGAGGAAACCCTTTTCGATGAGGTTCGTGAGGAATATAGGCGCTATTTTACGGAACACGGCAGCGAAAAAAAGGAATTGCAGGAGGCAAAAAAAGCCCAAGATAAATTAGAAATCGAAGTTGTCTCACTGGAAAAACAGATTCAAGACTTGGAAACAGATATAGTTCGCGCTGCAGATCTTGGCTTGAAACTGGAACGTTTAAAGAAACAAGAACTAAATCTCCAGGCGGATATTTCAAAATACACAAAATCTCTCGATGAAATCAAAAATCTTGAAAATGTTCTTGAAACTGCTCGTCTTAAGTTGGAGTCTGCACAAAAATCTGAACAGGCCGCAGAGCGCGACAAGGAAGTGCGTCAAGAACTTATCGATGCGGTCACCAAAGCCCATGAAGCACACTCTAAACGATACGAATCCATCAAAATATCAACTACATCTGTCAAGAAGGAGAAGACCGATATGGACACAGCACAATCGGATTCGTCCTCAGCCGAAGCGCAACGCAAAGAGACAGAATCACTTCTTAATCTGTATCGTGCGGATTATGACTACTTCAACAATAAGCTGCATTTGGAACAACTGAAGGAACGTAAAGCCCATATAGAAAGTGCCTGGGAAGAGGCAGCCCGGGCTGAAGAATTACTGGCGAAAAACAATGTAGACGAAGAAACTCTCAAAGCAATACAGAAGGCTGAGCGCTCACTAATTGAAAATAAGGCGAAGTTGGAAATAGGTGCACCAAATGTTCTTCTACGAGGTCTGACCGATCTTGACTTCCAGATTGATGGTGAGCAAAACACTATCGCAAAGGACGAGGAGCGCAATTTATCCGTGTCTGATCGGGTTTGCGTGACGATTCCTGGATATTTGCAAATGGAATTGATAGCGGGGTCCAGTTTATCAAATCTTTTAAAAAAAGTTAAAGACGCAAAACAGAAGCTTGATACTGCATGCGAAGATGTCGGAGTGAGCAATGTGGATGAGGCGATGGAATCCTTTGATGTGCGACGGGAAGCTCAGCAGTCTATAGAGAGACAGAAGAAAATCGAGATAGAAAACCTTCGCGACCTCACATATGAAGAACTGGAAAAAATTGTCACAGGATTGGAAATAAGTGTTCCTGCTTATCCCGCTGACCGGGTACCGGAACCCAATCTTCCTCCAAACCTAGAATTTGCGAAGAAGGAACTAGGATGTACAGAGGATGGACTTGAAACAGCCAATAAGGTATGGGAGGAAGCAAGAAGGAAATTGGATGCAGCCCGCAAGTTGCACGATGGACTGAATGAAAAATACCAGAAAATGAAGGTGGAACTTGACCTTAAGGATGACGAATTAAAACATGTTGAAAGTAAACTTACACGATCTAGGAGGATCACTCCTGATGACGAACTTGAATCAGAACTTTCGAAGTACACCGAGAATGTCTGTACAGAAAAGGAGAAAGTCAAGTCAGCCGAGGAAAATCTTCGTGACAAGGAACCTGATAAAGTAAGAACTCTGGCGGAAACGGCAAATGGTTCTCTGCAAACGGTAGAGAAAACGCGTTTAGCGGCGCAAAAAGAAAACATGGAAGTGCGAACTCGTCTCAAGATATTTGGTGAAGAGGGCTTGCATGAGAAGCACCATACAGCTCGGAGTCATCTCGAACACATACGGCAAGAAAACGCAGCGTTGTTCCGGAGGGCTTTAGCAGCCAATTTGCTGTACGAAACTATAAAAGAGGAACGCGATAAGGTACGTCTCGGATATGTGGGTCCTCTCAAAGAGAAAATCGAAAAGCTCGGACGTATTGTATTCAACAACTCCTTTGAGGTGGAGGTAACTGAGAATTTAGAAGTTGCTAGTCGAACGATGGATGGTTACAATGTCCCATTTGAGTCATTAAGTGGTGGAACAAAAGAACAGATTTCTCTTATATCTCGTTTAGCCTGTGCGATGACGGTTTCAAAAGACAGTGGAGCACCCCTTATTTTAGATGACGCTCTGGGATATTCAGACCCAGAACGACTTAAATTGATGGGAGCTGTTCTTGCGAAGGCAGGTCGAGAATGCCAAATCATTATGCTTACTTGTGTACCAGACCGATATAGCAACGTCGGTGAGGCAACAGTAATTAGATTATGATGATTAATAAAACTGTCATGCAAATGGTTTCACATAAGAAATGATTTAGAAAACTTCATTCACTAAGATTTTCATCAATAAGTTAACATTTATTTATTAATAAACAAAATCAATGATTAAGGAGAAAATTATGAGCAAAAATGACTTAAAATGGACCTCTTTTCCGCTCCGTCATATTTCGATTCGCGTTCCATGGCATGACGCGGGATGGAATGGTACGGTGTGCCAATCCCCCAAGCACAACACAGCGTGCCTGAAGTTAAGGAACATCTTCGAAAAGAAAAACGAGGTTTCAGAAGAACCGTTTGCCACAAGCAGCTTGAAGGATGTCAAAGTGGATGACTATCCGCCATGCGTGCGAGAACGTGCCACATTCATGGCAAACTTCGCTTTAGATATCTTTCCTGAACATCCTTATGCAAAGACGTCACCGGAGACACACTCACACTTCAAGAAGACGCAACTCCATTTTCCACCTTATGGTGCGGCTGCGCTCCCCTTTCGCTGGCTTAACAAGAAATTTGTTTTTGGGGATCCTGACAAAAGAATTAGTGGGTTCGTTGATAATTTTCCATTGAATGAAGTTGATCAGTCCGTCGAGCCAGAATTATCTTTCAATCCCAAATGGATTCAAGACCACCGCAATCATCGCGCTTTGTTGGAGTGCTTCTGGAATCATGTGCAAAAAGAGGAGTCGCTAGTTTTTTTCTATGCCAAGCAAATTCCTCTCGTCGAAGATACAGGGCGACGGGTGCTAATTGGAGTCGGGAGAGTTATGGACATCGGTAATCTGACGGAATATGAATACTCCGGCTCAACCAAGGACAAAATCCGCAGCCTTCTTTGGGAGCGGATGGTCATTCACTCCATTCGGCCGGACTTCAAGGATGGATTCCTGCTTCCTTATCACGAGGCACTGGAGAAATCCGATGAAGGTCGAAACTTCGATCCTGCAGAAGTGGTTGCCTTTGCTCCAGAAGACCGATTCGTCGAGTTTTCCTACGTCACAGAACATGTTGGCAACGATGCCGCTATCAGTGCGCTTCTAGCCTGTCGTGCTGCTTTGCTGCGTGCTGCGCAACTTTTCGACTATCCAACACGCCCCCAGGAAGAATGGATTGACCGCCAACTTGGACGACTCTGGAAAAAACGCGGTGCTTTTCCTGGACTCGGAGCAATCCTCACTGCCACTGGTGTTCCAATGGGTCATTTCATAGCTCAGGCGCTCGTCGAGCATGTGGGTGAGGAGGGAAATCCGTGGGAAGCTTGGAATAAAGTTCTCTCCGCACCCAGCAAACTTCTTTCGCCAGACCTTGCCCAATATCTCGACGACACAATAGTCAAGGCTTGGCAGAAACTTTCCCCTGAGCGCCGTTCTTTCCTTGAATTGATAAGCCGAATTGACCTCACAGATGATCAAGCCAGTTTCATTGCAATTCCTGAGGAACGGCAAGAATGCGACATCATGCTTACTGATAAAGACCTTCTCGCAAATCCCTATCTCATTTACGAGGCCACTCGGTTAAGCTCGACACCCATTTCGATTGGTGCGGTGGATCGCGGCTTGTTTCCGACAGGCTTTATCCGTGATCGACATCCAGTTCCTGAGCCATCAACTGTCAAGACAGCCGTGGATGCACGACGCCTGCAGGCACTTGTTATCCGCGAACTAGAGGGTGCTGCCCTGCGCGGCGATACCGTTGATGCTCAATCTAACATCATTACTGCCATCCGCCACCGTGAGGAGATCGAGGAGGAACTACGCACTCCGGTCAACGCCGACCTTCTTGCCGTGGCCGAAGAAGAACGTTTCTCTGGTGAAATCCGACTCACCCAAATGGCTGATGGTCATCGTGCCTATCAACTTGAACGCTTGGGTTCAGTAGGTGACCTCATACGTTCCACGGTTAACAAGCGTATCGAAGCTGAACGCCATCAAGTGAATGTCAATTGGCGAGCTGAATTGGATAGAAGTCTTGAGGAAGAGCGTTTACGCAAAGGACTACCGACACCTACTGATCAGGGTGAGATAAAAAAGGAAGAGCGCGCCCGTCAGGAGAAGGCTGCTTCGCTGACAGAAATCGCCGCATCACGTTTCAGCGTGCTCATCGGTCCGGCGGGCACCGGCAAGACAACGTTGCTTTCAGTTCTCTGCCAGCGTCCAGAAATTCATAATGACGGGATCCTGCTGCTTGCTCCCACCGGCAAGGCGCGAGTTCGGATGGAAGATTTTGCCATGCGGGCTGGCGCGAAGAACTTCCGTGCCTGCACCATTGCAAAGTTCCTTTTAGATAGCAGTCGTTATAATCCGCCCACACAACGCTATCTCCTCACCGGAGAGCCTGGCGATAAGGTCGGACGCACGGTTATTGTGGATGAGTGTTCGATGCTTACCGAAGAAATGATGGGCGCAGTGCTCGAAGCCATCAGCGGTGTGCATCGTTTGATCTTTGTTGGCGATCCTCGACAGTTACCTCCTATTGGCGCAGGCCGTCCCTTTGTTGACATAATCGCTCGCCTTCGCCCTGACAACATCGAATCCAAATTCCCATGCGTGGCCAAGGGCTATGCAGAACTGACTGTTCCACGCCGTCAAGGCGCAGGTGAACGCGAAGACCTCCAGCTTGCTGGATGGTTTGGCGGCAATGTAGTTGGTCCCGGGGAGGATCAGGTATTTGAGATTCTTGCCGGCCGTCAAAAAAGCGAAACCGTTCGATTCATTCCTTGGAATACCCCGGACGAACTGGAAAAACTCATGCCCGCGGTACTGGCTGAGTCACTCGAATTTGACAACAAGATGGAAGAATGGCAGGCGTTTGCGAAAAGCTTGGGTGGTGTTATCGACAACAATGGCTCGGCATGGTTTAATAATAAGTATGAAAAACGTGATGGTGCAAGTCGTTGCGCCGAAGCGTGGCAAATACTCAGCCCGGTGCGCCAAAAACCGTGGGGCGTGAACACGCTTAATCGCATCATTCATCTTCGATATAAAGTTCATGAAATCGACAAGGCCCGCAATCCCGGTAAATACCGTAGCATTCCTAAACCATTGGGTGATAACCAGCTTGTATATGGCGATAAAGTCATCAACAATGGAAACTGGTTAGTCCCAAATTGGCGCATCTATCCCAAGCCCGACGAATGGGGTTATCTCGCCAACGGTGAAATCGGCATGGTGGTAGGTCATCGGCGCACTAAAAATCGCGACTATAAACCTGAGAACCTTGAAATCGAGTTCTCCACCCAGCAGGGCAAGGTGTTTAAATTCTATCCTGGCGACTTTGACGAGGAAGGCGAAGCGAATCTGGAGCTGGCCTACGCTTTAACTATCCATAAAGCACAAGGTAGCGAGTTTAAAGTGGTGTTTCTCGTCCTGCCACGTTCACCGCTGATGCTTACTCGTGAACTGCTTTACACAGCCCTCACGCGGCAAAGTAAAAAGGTTGTTATCTTTCACCAAGGCTCAGCAACCGACCTCCAAAAGCTCAGCTCTGAGCGATATTCCGCCACAGCCACGCGACTCACTAATCTCTTTAGACCGCCCAAGCCGGTCAAGGTGGGTGACACATTCCTCGAAGAGTGGCTTATTCATCGGACGGAACGAGGTGAAGCCGTGCGCTCTAAATCCGAGGTCATCATCGCCGATAAACTCCACAACTGGAAACTAGATTATCACTACGAAACCCCTTTGGAATTCGATGGTGTCGTTAAATACCCGGATTTCACAATCGAGGACGATAACACTGGCATCACTTACTACTGGGAACACTGTGGGATGCTACAAGACCCCGCATATGAGACGCGTTGGAAGAAAAAGCTGGAGTGGTATCGAGAGCATGATATAAAGCCACGCCAGGAAAATATGAAAGCAATACGTCAACTCATTGTTACAGAAGACAAGCCTGACGGCGGGATCGACTCCCAGATGATTGCCGAACTCATCAAGGAGGTATTTGGTGACTGACCATCTCAACATAGCCAGCCTAAAGCCCTATCGGAATACAAATAATCGGTTAGGAATGGCTTAGCATGATCCTTTCACATTGGGACCAACTACGACCCAAGTACTTGTTCGGCAGGGTGGCAGCCAGCTGTGAGGATTATTTCAGACAGGCTGCAGGTACAGATGTGTTATTTTTTTATACATTCAAAACCCAGATAAAAACAACTAACTTTTTAATTATAAAGTCATTTTCACGCACATGAATAAACGCCGAATATTTGAGGAGTTGAAAAATATTCCTAAAAATATTCGGTTTGAAAAACTATGCAAAGCGGCAGAAGTCTTTGGTTTTATATTCAAGAGCCAAAAAGGGAGCCATAGGATATATGCAAAAGAAGGAATTAAAGAAATGCTAAATTTTCAGAACGTAGGGGGCAAGGCAAAGCCTTATCAGGTAAAACAATTTATCAAGATAATAAAACGATATGATTTCATAACGGAAGATGATACTGATGCATAAATATGCAATAGAGATATTTTATAGCCTATTTTCCGCAGTTTTAAAATCGCTTAAATCCGAATTAAATTCGCTGCTTCAATCGAGATTT
>JAMJFV010000399.1 GCA_023544495.1 ANME-2 cluster archaeon | reverse complement strand
CTTCTTGTTTATAAATTATGGATTAAACATTTATTTGAGAATTTTAGCACTCCCTCATGATAAAGCTTAAAATTATTAGAATAATTCTTAATTTAAAATGAACAAAACGTCCGTAAATTAAAAATAAAAATTAAAAAGTAGGTTAAACGGACGTCATTTGTTTTGAGATTATATCCAGATTTTACGGGGATTTGCCGCATTATCTGAAGTTCTATGTCACCCAACTTTGACAGTTAAATAAAATTAGTGCCCTTTGTCAACGGCGGTGTAAAAATCCCATTTATGGCGGTCTAGAATTCCCCACCCCTACTTAACGTTATCCCTCGTTTTCACCCCTTACATCTAAAATTTTATTCACTACACATGAATTTAATCCATGCATCTTCCGTTCTTTGAGCCTGTAACTTTCCCCTTTAATGTTAATAGTAGTACAATGATGCAGAATCCTATCCAGAACAGCTGCAGCAATAACATGGTCATGGAAGATGTCCCCCCACTCTCCGTATGATTTATTCGAAGTAAAAATAGTTGAGTTCCTCTCATACCGCCTTGATACAAGCTGAAAAAAGCAAAATACTCCCATTTGACCAATTGGTTTACTAACCTTGCCACCGAAACAATATC
>JAMJFV010000398.1:223-626 GCA_023544495.1 ANME-2 cluster archaeon | reverse complement strand
GTGCTGTTCTTTTGCGCCGGTGGTCACGGGATAGCCAACACCATCATGGCAATCGGTGCAGAAACTGGAGTTCTCAAGGACCAGTACTGGTTTGGTGAGGCTCTGGTTGTGCATCCAGCCGCCTTTATGGCAGGTGGCATTGGTACAGTTGGGGGTATTGATACTGTAAGGTGCATTGACACTGTGTTCGGATATGCTGGCATTATAGGTCGAATTGACCATCGCGACCGTGAAGTTGGTTCCCGGGTCCTGGTGGCAGTAACTGCAATTGACGCCGCCTGACCAGGTACGAAGGTCTGTGCGGGTCTTACCGTAGTGTGACGGAATGGAATAATTGGTTGTGTAGTTATCAGTGCCTTCAGTGTACACCACTTTCATCTCAGTGAGGTTATGGCATACCAGG
>JAMJFV010000398.1:0-213 GCA_023544495.1 ANME-2 cluster archaeon | reverse complement strand
CTTTCAATGCACTGCCGTTTACAAAGTGCTGGTATACACCAGGGGCATTGCTGACATTGTTATAAACTGCAGTACCGTTGTGGCAATCATAGCACTTGTACGGGTTCTCGAAAATGTCACCCATGCCGGTGGGCTCGGTGCCGTCGCTCTGGTGACAGGCCCAGCAGATCTGGTTATCGGGATTGTTTGTACTCCCGCCGGTACCAGTGGTGG
>JAMJFV010000397.1 GCA_023544495.1 ANME-2 cluster archaeon | reverse complement strand
CACCGTTAATAGGACTACCATTAGCCATATTGTAGATATAACCGAAGACAGTGGCATTTGAATCTACAATATATGGCCCCCCGGCATCGAGGCTGGCATTGAGCATTCTTACCGTATATCCTACTGTTTCATTGTCGAGATTTAACGTTTCACTATAGGCTTCCACTGAGACCGTGTACGCACCGAGAGAAGTGTTTGCGGGGATAACATAAGTACCAGTATAAACGCCGCTGCCTGTATGGGTAAGAGTAACCTCCCCGATTTCGGGAAGTGTACTGTTAGATAGTACTGCAGATACATTGGCATCGGTCACAGGTGCCCCTTCAAAATTGATACTGGCTGAAATGAGCACAATATCATCGCGATTATATTCTGTCTTGTTTACCGATGGTGAAATATCTGGTTTTGGGGCATCATACGATACATTGAACAACCTGGTTTCGTCCACATTGATAGGCCCGATACATTCGGTCGGTATGAATAATTCATCATTGGCAACTGTGCAATTAGAAGTAATATCCAAATTATTGTCGATATCAAACACTGTCAGGTTAGATGCATATTTCTTCAGAGGATGCCTGATCTCAGGGTTCATCAGGTTCTGGTCAGTAGCTGCAGCGAACAGCA
>JAMJFV010000396.1 GCA_023544495.1 ANME-2 cluster archaeon | reverse complement strand
GTTAAAATCAGACCTTGGAGGGATTGAAACGCAGCCACCCAGGGCACCACCCAGTTAATTCGGCAGCGGGTTAAAATCAGACCTTGGAGGGATTGAAACGCTGAATTGATAATAGGCGCTGCTGTCGCACCAATAAGTTAAAATCAGACCTTGGAGGGATTGAAACGAAATTGGGCAATACGTTCCCGCAGCGCCAGCTGAGTTAAAATCAGACCTTGGAGGGATTGAAACTTGAAAGCTTATCCATATCAAGCCGGTCTTTGCTTGCGTTAAAATCAGACCTTGGAGGGATTGAAACTATGAAATATATTGATGACTTGTTGAGATATGGCCAAGTTAAAATCAGACCTTGGAGGGATTGAAACAATGGTGGATATATCGATGAGTATAATACTGAAATCGTTAAAATCAGACCTTGGAGGGATTGAAACGTGAAACCATAAAGGCACGGATAAATGATAAGGACGGTTAAAATCAGACCTTGGAGGGATTGAAACAACCGTGAGGGATAGCACGATTAACCGTACCATCACCGTTAAAATCAGACCTTGGAGGGATTGAAACATCAGTGTTAATTACCATGTGATGGTTGTTTAGATGGGTTAAAATCAGACCTTGGAGGGATTGAAAC
>JAMJFV010000395.1 GCA_023544495.1 ANME-2 cluster archaeon | reverse complement strand
TTAATTGCAATATCAATGTGTCCATCAATATTGGTGTTGTCTACTATGAAAAAGTTTAAGATGATATTATTCAGACTATAACATTAAAAATAATTCTAAAAAACATGACTATCTTAAGACACTCCGACACCGATCGCGACGGCCTGTCCGACTGGTATGAGACCGTAACCGACCCCGGTGCCAAACTCTACGGCAGCACCGACCCCCTCAACCGGGATTCGGACAACGATGGTGCCATCGACGGCGGCGAGTCCAATGTATACCCCGGCCAGTACTTAGATATAGATAATGACGGCGTGATAGATTCGGGTAAGCAGATCGACCTCAACGGGGATGGGTACATAGAAATGGGTGAGGAGAATTACTATGAGACGTCGCCGAATAATGTTACTTACTTCCTTGATATCTTTGCGGTGGCTGATCAAGAGTTTAGAAATCATTACTGGCTTCCCTGGAATACTGATAGGTATAAAGACAAAATTTATTCTGGAGTAGATGGAGCAAGTGTGTACTTCATGGAAGAATTTAGCATAAAATTGAAAGTAGTAGAGATATCTGACGATGTTTGGGATTCTAGTAATGCAGATGATGTTCATCTTATTTATGAATTACTTGAAGATGTAAATAATGAATATTCATGGGATATCA
>JAMJFV010000394.1 GCA_023544495.1 ANME-2 cluster archaeon | reverse complement strand
ACAGCATCAAATAAGCATGTCACCGACCGACATCCATTAAAACAAGGATTGAAACCCCATTATTTGAACCGAAAGACCTAAACAAAATTAAGTCACCGACCGACATCCATTAAAACAAGGATTGAAACTTAGTGGCCTGCGGTTCAAAAAAGGTTGAAAAGCCAGTCACCGACCGACATCCATTAAAACAAGGATTGAAACTGACTTAGTCAAGGACCACAGGCGCTCACAGGTCGAGTCACCGACCGACATCCATTAAAACAAGGATTGAAACAGAGTTTGTCTACCTGGCCGGATGTTAAGGCGAATGTCACCGACCGACATCCATTAAAACAAGGATTGAAACTGAAAACGGTGGCTGGCATCATGGTGTAGATATACAGTCACCGACCGACATCCATTAAAACAAGGATTGAAACCAATTGAAAAACGCTACACCGTTTTTGATACATACTGTCACCGACCGACATCCATTAAAACAAGGATTGAAACTCTGCTAAATCCGTATATCCTGCAACCGCCCCAGCTGTCACCGACCGACATCCATTAAAACAAGGATTGAAACCGGGTACTGATCCTGCCAGCACTGCACCGCTCCCAGTCACCGACCGACATCCATTAAAACAAGGATTGAAACTTAGTGGCCTGCGGTTC
>JAMJFV010000393.1 GCA_023544495.1 ANME-2 cluster archaeon | reverse complement strand
GATGTTTCCTTGTGGCAGAGATTACAGTTTGCTGCAGTGTAGTTCACCTGTGCAAAGTCCCAGCCGTCAGACTGGAGATATTTAACTGGATGGATATTGGAGCCGATATTATCCATATGGCATTCTGTACAATTCACTGCATTGTTATGTTTCTGATATTCTGCCGGGTCATGGCATTCTGCTGCCGTACAGTTGGAATCCCCGAAATTAACTCCAAGTACCGGTTTCTTCATAGAAGCACCATGTAAAACTTCTGCTGCATGACACTGCGCTGCAACACAGCTCTGGTTCTGTGGTCTTGTGCTCTTCGCCGAATGGTTGGGACGCTCCATATCATGTGTATCAACGAACACATCCTTGAACGGGGATGATGTGTTCTGGTGGCAGTACTGGATACAATATGAACCAGTACCCCGCAGTGCTTTCAGTTCAGGGAAGCCTTTACCATAGTGTGCAGCAAGTGTATCTTTAAGTGAACTGTTATAGTCGCCATCCTGATGGGACTGGTTATACATCACACCATCGCCATGGCAATCGTAACAATGCGGTGCGCCCGGTGTCTTTATCTCAGATGAAGCATTGTTGTGGGCTATATTTTGGGGTGCACCCCAATTATCTGAAGAGTTCTGGTGACAGTCCTCGCATGGATGGGGG
>JAMJFV010000392.1 GCA_023544495.1 ANME-2 cluster archaeon | reverse complement strand
ATCAATACCAGAATATGTGAAGAATGCCACTATAATAATTCCGTGGGTCCGTTCAACACTACCAACATCAGTATGAGGTCAGATGTCAATGACACCCTGCCCCGCATATTCAATCATATTAATGATTCCACTGCTGTAGTTGTAGCCTCCAATATGAGCCAGTATTTCAATTCCAGCACCAACATCAGCTCTCCCTCCAGCTGTTATGCCTTCAATGTTAGCACCGGTGAAGGTGCCTGTCACGGCCTGAACCAGGGCAACAATTCCAGTGGTTACTATGCCTTCTACCGAAAGGGTGCTGTTCAAACCTATGATGCCATGTCGCCTTACCGCTGGACCACCACCATTGACCGTCTTCCCAATACAACGGATTGCCGTATATGTCACCTTGGTGCAAGTGCCAGTGTGGGCATCTTTGTTGATAATGGTTCCTGGGGTTACCCCATGAATGTCACCCTCACCAGGCCCACCATCATGACCCATAACAATTCCAGTGCCCTGGCCAGTGACTGCTGGAGCTGCCATGTGATTGGCGGTGCTCAACCCATCGACTTCCACGATATCAATATCACCGGCGGCGGCGGTCCTGATTGTATCAGCTGTCACGATGTAGATAAAAGCGGTGCTACTCGCTGGGTGAATGTGAGTGCCCTCAACGGCAGTATCAACA
>JAMJFV010000391.1:273-670 GCA_023544495.1 ANME-2 cluster archaeon | reverse complement strand
ATATATAATACAAATAATGTACTATATACAATCACAATCCGGTCAATCCCGTTAGAAATGTGTACATTCGTCCGGGTCATTCCCACATAGTTATTACCTATTACAAAAAAATCTATACTATAGATACATCACTATTTTTTAAACTGCCAAAAGACTGCCAATCGACAGGAAAGGAAAACAGGGGGATATCCTCCCCTATTTCCCTTAATCTCTGCGCCTGCCCATTACGACCAACACGCCAAGTAACCCGGCCGCAGCCAGCACAATGCCAAATCCTGGAGTATCAGACTTTCCAGACCCGTCTTTGCCGCGTATTTGCTCTGCCATTTCCTCTATTTCTACCCTGTCCTGCAGCATTTCATAGAACCCGTGCCACTGTACATAATCCGGTGCCATC
>JAMJFV010000391.1:0-263 GCA_023544495.1 ANME-2 cluster archaeon | reverse complement strand
GCCCTGCGTCCCTCATGGTGCCACATCTCATATATCTTAAACTCGATAGGTTCGTCAAAGGCAACCTTTGTGAGCAATCCGTTATCATAGAGGTCATCAACGATTTCTTTTGTCCCTTTATACTGCCCGTTGTAAAGTTCAACGACAATATCAGCCTGTTCGTAATAGTTATTGACCCAGGTACTTTAATGACACTGTTTACACACAGTTTTCATCCGTCCCTGTTTCTCCTGCCAGGTAGAGCCATCACTGATGGGTGTTCC
>JAMJFV010000390.1:250-672 GCA_023544495.1 ANME-2 cluster archaeon | reverse complement strand
CCACCGTATGCGCTTATTCACTTGACCATATAACCCCAATAAGTCTGGCGGTTATACGGATCAGCTGACATTTTCGCTTTTTCTGCTTGAGAACTCATTCTCACGTTCATTGTTCTCCAATGAGCGCTTGAACTCGTTAGTCGCATCATCTCATGGCGCTTGACAGTGCCGATGATGTGACTTATTACAGATTTCCACATTGTTAAAGAGCTATCGATGCATTAAGCACCAATGCTATAAACCCTAGTCAAGGCTTATAGCATTGGTGGAGCCAGGGAGGATCGAACTCCCGACCTCCTGCGTGCAAGGCAGGCGCTCTCCCAGCTGAGCTATGGCCCCAGATATTCCAGGTTCCCTAGCCCGTTCACCGTTTTCTACGTCGTCCGTAAAAAATTGGTGGGCCTGGGAGGATTTGAACCTCC
>JAMJFV010000390.1:0-240 GCA_023544495.1 ANME-2 cluster archaeon | reverse complement strand
AATCAGACGGGGCAGATACCCCGTCTGACGTGTTGTCTCATGGTGGGCCCGAGTGGATTCGAACCACTGACCTCACGGTTATCAGCCGTGCGCTCTAACCAACTGAGCTACAGGCCCAGGCTCATTGCTTACTCGATCAAAATAATTTGTTGTGGACGCTCATGACAACGATTAGCTGTCTTTGTAAGGAGGTGATCCAGCCCCAGGTTCCCCTAGGGCTACCTTGTTACGACTTCACCC
>JAMJFV010000038.1:11351-14892 GCA_023544495.1 ANME-2 cluster archaeon | reverse complement strand
ATTGAATGCTGCAAGAACCTAAAAGCAGATTTCTCAAGGTCAAATGTAATGATTGTGAGAACGAACAGGTGATTTTTGGGAGTGCCGGTAGCATGGTAATATGCCAGGTATGCGGTCGCACTCTGGCAGAATCCACGGGCGGAAAATCCATTGTCAAAACGCAAATACTTGAAGTACTTGAATGATTATCGGTGTACAATATGGAACGCAAAGGCTGGCCGGAACCTGATGAATTAGTTGTCTGCAGTGTGATGCAGGTAAAGGATTTTGGGGCATTCACACAACTGGACGAATACGGGAAGAAAGAAGGCCTTATCCATATTTCTGAAGTGGCTTCCGGCTGGGTCAAATATATCAGGGACCATGTGAGGGAAGGGCAGAAGATCGTCTGCAAGGTCGTAAATGTAGATCCGGAAAGACAGCACATTGACCTATCATTAAAAGATGTTAACGAACACCAGCGCCGGCAAAAGATACAGGACTGGAAGAACGAGCAGAAAGCTGAAAAGTGGATACAGTACGTGGCAGAGGTCAATAATATCAGCCCTGAAGAACTGGAAAAACTTGTCGACCTACTCTATAATGCATTTGACAGCGTGTGGGATGCCTTTGATGAGGCAATGCGAAACGGCCCGGAGGCACTTATAGAAGCAGGAGTGGACGAAAAGTATGCCCGGACCATCAGCAAGATAGGTGTCGATAATATTAAGATACCCCATGTGGAAATATCAGGGTACGTTGATCTGACATGCCCGCTTCCTGACGGAGTGGACGTCATCAATAGATCGTTACTGGCCGCAGCCAAGATTAAAACTGCAGATGATGTTGCCGTGGATGTCAGTTACATCGGGGCCCCTAGATACAGGATACATGTTATTGCTCCGGATTATAAGAAAGCTGAGAGTGTATTAAAATCGTCGGCCGATGCTGCAATTGCTATTGTCAAGAAATCAAAAGGTACTGGCCTGTTCAACAGGCACAACGAAGCAAAAGCTTAGGTGTAGCATGGGACAGCATATCAATAAATGTGCACAATGCAATAATTATACGTTAAAAGACATCTGCCCTCTGTGCGGCGGCTCAGCGATCAATCCCAGGCCTGCAAGGTTCTCACTTGAGGACAGGTACGGGAAATACAGGCGGCTGTTGAGATCCAAACATGAAAGAATTTGATATGCATGAAAGAAACTATTGTTAAAATACTTGGAAAAGTTGAACTTAAAGACCCTATAATGATAGAAGGGTTGCCCGGTGTTGGTCATGTTGGGAAACTGGTCGCTGAACACATGGTGGAAGAGTTGGATGTCGAGAAAGTGGTTGAGATATACTCACCTCACTTTCCACCCCAGGTATTTGTCAATGATGATTTTACCGTCCACCTGGTAAAGAATGAGATATACGCATGCAAGTCTGAGGGCAAACAGGATATGCTCATTGTGGTGGGTGACCACCAGAGCGCTACCAATGAAGGACATTACGAGATCAGTAGTATAATCCTGGACATTGCAGAAGAATACGGTGTTACACGCATTTATACTCTTGGCGGTTATGTGACCGGCCAGCTTGATGAAAAACGTACGGTACTGGGTGCCGTAAATAACATTGACCTGGTCGAGGAGATGAAAGAACATGGGGTGGTGTTCAAACTAAACGAACCTGCCGGGGGTATTGTGGGTGTATCCGGCCTGTTGCTTGGTATGGGTGGACTCAGGAATATGGATGCAGTTTGTCTTATGGGCACAACTTCAGGGTATCTTGTCGACCCAAAGAGCGCCCAGGCAATCCTGGCAGTCATCAGCAGCGTCCTTGACCTTAAAATAGATGTTCAGGCTCTTGAAAATCGTGCCAAGGATATGGAACGTATCATCGCCAAGATCGTAGAAATGGAACAGATGCAGGTCCAGGCTGAAATGGGTTCCGATGATGACCTGAGATATATAGGTTAAATTTATCCTCGGGTAAATAGAGAATTCAATAGCATTCCAGTAATTTTTTCACCTGCCCGGTAAGGATATTCATTTCCATAAATAGCGGGCCAAGAGCTATATGTTCATCTGTCATTACTAATAACAGTGCTTTTTGACCTGCATCTGCAATTATGATATTGCTGTGTTTACATTCGATCACAACACGATCGGCACTACTATTCCTGGTTTTTCTTACCATGATGTCGGCTGCATTTTGCAGCGCTGAACTGATGGCCACCAAAGTGTCTGGGTTTGTTTTCGAGGTGACCGATGAAACCAAATTAACACCGGACCTGGTCATAATAACCACTGCTTCAATGCCACTCCTTATCTTGAAGTTGACAAGGAGTTCTTTAAGTTGTGCTAGAATGCTTTCTGTCATAATCGTGTTCACCTTCTGTTCTCATTGATTTTTGCAAATCAGGACCGGAATTCAAAATCTTCAATATTTTCAAGGCCTTTCGAGCCTACTTTTTTTCATTGTATTTTGAGTTTGATCCCTCTGCTTACAAGAAAAAGTAAGTCGGGTGCACCCTTACCCTTAAGCACACCCGTTTTTCTATATCCCGTTTACCCTGCCATAGTGATATATTCGGCCATATATTCAGCCATATGGTTGAATATTTCGTTCTTATCCAGATTTGTGAGGCATGAGACTTTCTCAGCCAGATCGATGGTATTGAGGCTACGGGTTTTGCTCAACTCAAGCACTACAAACATCGCCATAGTGATTTTTTGGTCTTTCTTTGGGAGAAACCTGAAACAATTACGTAGTCTATTGACTACGTAATCCTTGCCCTCGACCGATTTGGTAATGTCATACTGCTTTACTATTTCGAATATCTTATCAGTATGATCCATATCCCATCATCTCATTTTCCTGCCATTGGAACCTTTTTGGTTGTCTGGCTTGCCACCTTTCGATTTATCCATACTCTTGTTTGACGCACCATCAACCTGATTTTTCATGGAACCACCATTACCTTTTTGGAGCTTCTTCTCAAGTTTATGGCTGAACTTCTCCTGAAGCATCAGGCTATTGTTCAGTGCATCCGTGAGTCCTTCCACATCCTCGCCCTGTGCAGTCTTTTGCTGGATCATGTACTGCAATGCCATCTGATGTTTTGACATCTTATCCCTGGCCTTCACCAGTTCTGTGTCGTTAACATCTGAACCATTGATATTGACACTAATGGTATCCATCAAGTGTTTGTAATGTCCAAGAGCAATACCAGTAGCATCGTCATTCCCTTTCTTCATCTCGCGCCTGGCCTCGGCAATTCTGTGCCGTGCCCTTGAAACCTGTAATCCCAGACGTTCTGAAGAGTTATAGGTAAAAGTCTCATTGATGTTCCCGAAAGCTATCTTGAGTCCATAGAGTGCATGTTCAGGCCCAATTGCACCTTCATATGGAGGAATGTCGTCTGTTCCCTCATCAGCCTCATCCCCATCCGAAAATATATCATCTGTCAAATTATCTGTGACATTATCGTCTACAGTATCATCAGTTCCGTTACCGCCTGCGACATCATCAGTTCCGTTACCGCCTGCAGCATCATCAGTTCCGTTACCGC
>JAMJFV010000038.1:0-11252 GCA_023544495.1 ANME-2 cluster archaeon | reverse complement strand
ACCTGCGACATCATCAGTTCCGTTACCGCCTGCGACATCATCAGTTCCGTTACCGCCTGCAGCATCATCAGTTCCGTTACCGCCTGCAGCATCATCAGTTCCATTACCGCCTGTAACATCATCCATATCTTCAGTTTCGTTTATTGAATAATTGGATGGTGTATCAGCAGAAGGTTGTGTAGTATTATTGCCCATTTCAGCCATTGCACTACCAAACATGAGTACAAGACTCAGACATAGCATCAATGTATATTTCATATTTCGATTCATTTTTCTTCACCTCTGCATTAACACAATTTTCATCACATTTGTGCTAAACATATAACTGGCACGTTTTTATATAAGCATTGTCACTGTCTTAAAAGTATTACATTGTTCAATTCGGTACTGAATACTCCTAATCCGTTCAGAATCGTCCAGAACGTTGAAAAAAGCTCAAATATGTAATATAGAATTGATCGTATAATAATATCTACGATAATACTATCAGTAGGTGTAATACTCATTGCTGTGGCTCTTAAGTTTCCTGCCCTCCTTAAGTCCCAGCTTCAACAGCTTTTCATTCAACGGCAGCATCTCCTCTTTGATACGGGCACGAAGAGCGATCTCAAGGGATGCAGGCCTGACTATACCTGTCAGGCCTATGATGGTGCCCAGGGCTGTGACATTTGCGGCAAGTACTGCACCGGCCTGTGATGCCATACTGGTGAAAGGCACACTGTAATGCCTGATGGGAGGCTGGTGTATGACCCTGGTCGAATCCACTATCAATATCCCATCCTCCTTCAAATGGGATGCATATCTATTACAGGATTCCTGGTTCATTGTCAGCAGCACATCCAGCCTGCACGGCAGAGGATAATCGATGGGTTTTTCACTTATCACCAGGCTTGACCGGCTGGCACCTCCCCTGGCCTCAGGACCGTAACTGCTGGTCATGGTCACGCACTTCCCGTCACTGACCGCTGCATGTGCAAGCAGTACACCAGCCAGTATGAGGCCCTGGCCACCCGAACCCGAAAGACAGATATGGTACCGCTTCAAGGTACTTCACCACCTGCTTTTTTGACAATATCCCTGTACCGGTCTATATATTCCTTTTCTTCCCTGTTGACCAGCACCCCTACAGGGAACTGCTCATCAATTTCATCAGGGGGAATTTGGTCAAATGCAGGGCTTGCTACTGAATTATCTTTGAACCATTGCATCATATCTACAGGTGTCCCCATTTTGTTTCGCCTGCCGTACTGGACAGGGCACTGGGACATGGCCTCCACCACGCTAAAACCTTTTTTGTTGATTGCCCTCAGGATCATGGCATCAAGCATTTTGGCATGGAATGTTGTGCTCCTGGCTACAAATGTGGCACCACACGCTTCAACCAGTTTACAGATATCAAAAGGTTTTTCAATAGTGCCATACTGCGCAGTACTGGCTTTGCGCTCCATTGGGGTCGTGGGAGAGTATTGTCCCCCGGTCATACCATAGATATTGTTGTTAATGATAATGGAAGTGATGTCAATGTTGCGACGGCAGGCATGGATCAGGTGGTTGCCGCCGATGGCTGTGGCATCCCCGTCTCCCATTACAGTTATTACGGTAAGTTCAGGATTTGCCAGTTTGATCCCGGTAGCAAATGTCAATGCCCGGCCGTGGGTTGTATGCAGGGTATTGAAGTCCAGATAGGTGCTCATCCTGCCGGAGCAGCCAATTCCGCTGACAAGGACTACCTCATCTTTCGAAAGCTCAGTCTTCTCGATAGCCCTGACCAGAGCTCCCATGACAATACCTATGCCGCATCCAGAACACCATACATGCGGGAATTTCTTATCAGGACGCAGGTATTTGTAAATGGTCTCAGTTGTACGCATCATGATGACACTTCCTGTATTTTAGACAAGATCTGGTCCGGTGTTATCAGTTCACCATCAACCCTGGTGACCCGTAGTGCTTTTTGGGAACATGACTTAAGTACCTCACCGTAAACCTGTCCCAGGTTCATCTCAGGTACCACGAATGTTCTCACCCTGGTGGCAATATCTTCAAGATGGAATCTGGGGAACGGCCACATCGTGATCGGTCTCAGCATCCCTGCCTTAATACCTTCTTCCCGTGCCATGTTCACTGCCTCCCGGGCCGAACGGGCCACACTTCCATACGCGACAACGCAGATGTCTGCATCGTTCAGGAGATACTCTTCAATTTCTATGATGTCATGCAGGTTATTCTTGATCTTGTTCGTGATGCTTTTCAGGCATTGTTCGACCTCTTCATGGACCAGGGTAGGGAAACCGGACATATCATGTACCATACCGGTCACATGGTAGCGATATCCCTGGCCAAAGGGGACCAATGGCATGATATCCCCGCCAGGCAGGTTCTCGTACGGATGGTACCATTCAGGAGGGACCGTGGGTTTCGGCCGGTCTATCACCTCAAGCGTGGAGGGGATCTCGATGTTCTCCCACATATGGCCTATTATACCGTCGATGAGCACAATGACCGGGGTTCGGTATTTTTCTGCCAGGTTGAAGGCACGGACTGTCAGGGTATAGCATTCCAGTACAGATTTGGGACACAGCACAATGATGGGGTGGTCCCCGTGGGTACCCCAACGGCTTTGCATGACATCACCCTGGCTGGGCCGCGTAGGCATTCCGGTACTGGGCCCGCCCCTCATTACATTGACCACCACGCAGGGAACTTCGGCCATGGATGCGAACCCAATGTTCTCCTGCATCAAAGAGAAACCCGGACCGCTCGTAGCAGTCATGGATTTTACTCCTGCCAGTGAGGCACCGATGATGGCACCCATGCTGGATATCTCATCTTCCATCTGGATGAACGTGCCATTTATTTTAGGGAGTTCGGCTGACAGGAACTCGGCTATTTCCGTACTGGGGGTAATGGGATATCCTGCAAAGAAGCGCATGCCTGCCGACAGTGCGCCCATGGCACAAGCTTCATTGCCCTGCATCAATACCTCATTTTGCTTATTCATGCTCTTCCTCCTCTTTCACTTCACGTTTGGCCTTTAATGTAATAGCATAATCCGGACAGTGGGCTTCACACATTCCACACAGGATACAATCATCTGGCCTGGCTGCATAAGGATACCCGTCAGGGCCTTTTTCAAGTACCTTCTTGGGACAGATGGCTGTGCAGATGCCGCACTGCTTGCACCAGCTGGAGAAAATGTGTATGGGTTCTTCCTTGTCATTGTTCATCTTGAATGCCCCGGTTGATCGAATTATCATATCGTTGTATACTATATACTGTTTTTTTTAGTATTTAACCGCAAATAATGTGAACCTGGCAGCTTAAATAACAAGCCATGTGCCTGCAATGACAATGATCATGCCCAGCAGGAGTTGTACGGTAACCTTTTCCCCGAGGAACCTTACTGCCAGTAAACTGGAAAAAAGAGGTGTTATCGAACCGAGTGACGTAGCCTGGGCCGTGCCGATACTGGTCAGACTGATAAAGAACATATAACTGCCAAGCCCCATCCCGAATATCCCGCCAAGGGCAAGGATGGCCGAAGACCGTTTATCCAGGTTGAAAGCAGCGGCCGGGCCTTTGTCCAGCGAAAAGAGCACATACATGGTCATCACTGGAATGGGAAGGGCTATGAAAGCCCCCTAGAGAGGTTCCACATAATTGAGACCGGTCCGGCTGGCAATGATGGAGAATGCATAACAGATAGCGGCCATGAGAGTGAACAGGATTCCCATCCCGGGATCTTTCTCGCTGCCGGATGCCTTCTCCCTGCTCAATATCAAAATACCCAGCACGATGAGGACGGTCCCGGCCACAACCTCCGGACCTATAGCTTCTTTCAAGAGCAGCCAGCTGAGTACCATAGTGAAGAGGGGAAAGGTGAATATCAGCGGCAGGACCCTGGACACGGAAGCATATTCCAGTCCACGGAAATACAGATATCCGCCCAGGAGGAGGCGAAGCAGCCCGCCCAGCGAAAGGAACAAGAACGCAATAAGCGGTATTGTGAGGTCATATCCATGGAGCCCGATATTCAACAGGAACATGAAACCCATGGCTGCAGCGGTACGTACCAGCACTGCGGGAAAGGGCTTCATATTTTTCAGACCCACTTTGTACAGTACAGCTGCCAATGCCCAGAAAAATGCCGCCAGTATAGCCGAGAACTCTCCGATACCTGCCATGATAGGGTAAGATGGAAGTACCGGTTTTAAAGTTGATGAACTGCCATTCTCATGATTGTACGAGCTACGTCCCCGGGCCTCTCTGCCACCGCCACCCCTGCGCCCACCAGCGCCTCCATCTTCTCCGTCGCCGTTCCGCCGCCCCCGCTGATGATGGTTCCTGCGTGGCCCGTGGTCTCCGGGCACTGATACCCACTATATAGCCAACCATCGGTCTGGAAACATATTCTTTGATATATTCGGCAGCCTCCTGTTCTGCCGTGCCCCCGATCTCTCCCACCAGTGCCATGGCCCAGGTCCGGGGGTCCTGCTCGAACAGTTCAAGAGCATCTATGGACGTGGTGCCGATGAGCGGGTCGCCGTGAAAAATCCTGGTTCATTACGATCTTGAAATATTATGTTTGTTTAGATCAATTCCTTCATCTTTCCAGCCACATCCTCCGGACTCTCCGCCACCGTCACCCCTGCACCTGCCAGCGCCTCGATCTTCTCCTTCGCGGTCCCGCCGCCTCCGCTGATGATGGCACCGGCGTGGCCCATGGTCTTGCCGGGCGGGGCACTGATACCCACTACATAGCCAACCACCGGTTTGGAAACATATTCTTTGATATATTCGGCAGCCTCCTGTTCTGCCGTGCCCCCGATCTCTCCCACCAGCACCATGGCTCTGGTCTGCGGGTCCTGCTCGAACAGTTCAAGGGCATCTATGAACGTGGTGCCGATGAGCGGATCGCCGCCGATACCCACGCACGTGGACTGTCCGATGCCCTGCCTGCTCAGGGCATCCACGACCTCGTAGGTCAGGGTACCGCTGCGGGAGACCACACCCACGCTGCCCGGTACGAAGATGGGGTCAGGCATGATGCCCACCCGTGCCTGGCCAGGTGTGGTGATGCCCGGACAGTTGGGGCCCACCAGCCTCACGCCCGTGCCTTCCAGGCTGCCGAACACCTGTACCATGTCCTTTACCGGGATGCCTTCGGTCACGCACACTACCAGTCCGACACCCGACCCCGCAGCCTCCAGGATGGCTCCGGCCGCGTGTGCCGGGGGTACGAAAATAATGGACGTGTTGGCACCCCTCGTGTCCACAGCTTCCTGCATAGTGTCGAAAACAGGTACACCCTCCACATTCTGGCCGGCTCTGCCCGGGGTCACCCCAGCCACCACACTGGTGACGGCCTGCAGCATGAGCCTGGTCTCGAACGAACCCACATGCCCGGTGATACCCTGCACCACCAGCCGGGTGTGCTTATCGACCAGGATGCTCATGATACCATCTCCACTGCAATGCGGGCTGCCTCGTCCGTGCTCTGCGCCACCGTTACTTTTGCACCCCTCAATATCTCCCAGCCCTGCTCCTGGTTGGTTCCAGTCAGCCTGATGACCACGGGTATGTTCAGTCCCTGCAACTTTTCACTGATACCCCTGGCGATCTCATCGCAGAGCGTGAGTCCCCCGAACATGTTGATGAGCAGTACCTTTGTGGCAGGATTGGAGGTAGTGATCTCCACAGCGCGGCCCACATGCATGGCATCGGCACCGCCGCGAACGTCCATGAAATTGGCAGGTGCCCCGCCGGCCCTGGTAATCATATCCAGGGTGGCCAGGGCCAGTCCGGCCCCGTTCACAATACACCCGATACTGCCTTCCATGGCAACATAGCTCATACCCAGTTCCTTTGCCTGCACTTCCAGGGGGTCCAGGTCGGCCAGGTTCTGGCGGTATAGCTGTTGCATCGCATCCTGCCGGAACAGGGCATTGTCGTCGATGTTCAACTTCGCATCCAGTGCCACCAGTTTGCCGGTCCTGGTCAGTACCATCGGGTTGATCTCGGCCAGGGTGCAGTCCAGATCATCATATATGGTATAGAGGTTCCGGGCAAGTTCCGGAAAATCAGTAAAATCCTGCAACTCCAGCTGTTCGGCTACGTGCATCAACTGATGGGATTGGAGACCATCCTGGCCTGGATCGATGGACTCCATCATTATCTGTTCAGGCGAACTCCTGGCAAAATCCTCGATATCCACGCCGCCGCTGGCACTGGCCATCAAAATGGGGCGCCTTGATCTGCGGTCCAGGGTGATGGCCACATAGAACTCCTGCAGAATATCCACACGTTCCTCCACCAGTACTTTTGTAACGGGCAGGCCCTTGATGGTCATGCCAAAGATCCGTGATGCAGTCTTTGCAGCACTGTCAGGTGTGGCAAGGATGATGCCGCCGGCCTTGCCCCTGCCTCCTACCAGCACCTGGGCTTTGATGGCAGCGCTGCCGAACTGTTCCACAGCCCGTACAGCTTCGTCCGGAGTGGTACACACTATTCCTCCGGGTGTGGATATGCCGTACTGCCTGAATATCTCCTTTGACTGGTACTCGTGAAGTCTCATATTGGTCCCGCCTCTTTGTTATTGCAGTTATACGGACCTATGACATATAATGATTGCAGCCAGGATGTGGAATGTCTATTTACGTTATACGTGAGTAATACTCATGTATAATCATTATAAATAAGCACAAGATATAAATAGCATGAACAATAATGATAGATTGGTGATTCAAATGGAAACACGTGTCAAACCCGAACTTGAACTGAACAGGAAAGTGTGTACGTCATGCGGACATAAAGTATTGGAATTTACTCCGGATATTCAATTACTGCATACCTACGTCTGCACTGATTGCATGACGTAGTTCATCGTGGTTCATATCTGAATCATACTATTCTCCCCTTTTTTTCTTTTTTCCCCCTCCTTTTTTCTTTTTTTTTTCAACATTCATATTGATAAAATTAAATAGAATATAGTACTTCGGTATACCGGAGTTCGTTACTATTTCCCGATTAACTCAAGTCATCCTGCATGGCCTTTCAGGAAATGCAACACGCCATCCGAAGATTGTCCTTTGTATAATAGCCGTGGCTGTGGTCATTGCAATTGTTTTTGCGTCCCAGGTCCGGATGGTCACCAGTTCTGAAACCTTCTTCCCGGAAAATAGCATAGTGTATAATAATTTCAAGGCCTACCAGAAGGATTTTGGCACTGATACGGTCTTTGTCATGGTCAGGAGCGAGGACGTGCTTGAACCCTATATCTTCGATTACCTTGCCGGACTGGAGGTACAATTACAGGGACTGGAATATGTGATCTCAACAAATTCGGCTGCCGGCAGGGTTACAGAACAAGAGGTGTCCAGCCGGAAGGCACTGCTTGCAGCCTATGACGATGGTCGCCTGCAGAGTATGGTGCCCAGGCGGGATACCGCCCTCATCATTGTCGAAGTACCTGAACTCGAACAGCCGGGGGCCATCGCAGTGGATATGCAAAGGGCCATTGATTTTGTGGACCGGCCCCCGGGAGTGACCGTGGAAGCTTCGGGCGGGCCTATGCTGGACTACCAGCTCGGGATGATCATGGGCATGAGCATGGGCATGATGTTCGGTGTGGCCCTTTTACTGATGATACTCATATTGTTCCTTTTTTTCAGAACCGTTGTACGTGGAAGGTTCCTGCCTTTTTTGCCCCTTCTGGCAGTCACCCTGGCACTGGCAATGGCTTTCGGCCTCATGGGTGTGCTGGAAATACCCATGTCCATGATACTGACAGGCTTCCTAAGCGTATTGATAGGACTGGGGATAGATTACGGTATCCAGGTCATGGCCAGGTACGAAGAGGAACGCTCAAAAGGGCTGGGTGTGGATGAAGCCATCGAAGTCTCCATTACCCGCATGGGCAAAGCAGTGGGACTTGCGATCATCACCACTCTTATAGGCTTTAGCAGTATGTATTTCGCAAATATCCCTGACCTGGAGTATTTCGGCATGGCCGTATCCATAGGGCTTGTCCTGTCGTATATCACTGCAGTCTGGTTCATCCCGGCGGTCCTGAAACTGATAGACAAAGGTGATCACGGGTACAGAGAACCAGGGCCCGGTATACTGGACCGGACACTTGAACGCACAGCCAGGTTTTCTGCAGGGCATCCGCTATTTATCCTGCTGCTTATTGTTGGCGTGACCCTGACAAGTGCTGCCGCATATCAGAAGGTGGATACTCTTACCGATTTCTACCAGTACTTTCCCCAGGATATACAGGCTATCAGGTTCATGGATGAAATGCGGGACCTGACCGGAGGTACTGATACGATCGTCCTGGTCGTGAGGTCCGATGACGTCACTTCAGAAAAAACACTGCAGGAAATGCTGGTCCTGTCCGAATATCTCCAGGAGCATGAACCCAGTATACAGCATACCAGCAGCCTGGCCTTTGTTCTGGCAGACGGGGGCATCCTGCCCAAAAAGGATGATATTCCCCGTCTTGTTGATGAAATGGACCCTGACAGGAGGCGAAGGCTGGTCAATTACCCGTCCACCACCCTCGGGGTCATCGACCTGACCGTGGAACACCTGGATGGAAAAAGACTGGACGATGCCCTGAACAATATCCGTTCTTCTATTGATTTCATACAACCGGATATGGATATTACCATAACAGGAGAACCGTTACTGAACAATATAATAGGGCATACCATGACCGAAGGCCAGATGCGGATGACGTTTATCAGTTTTGTGTTCGTATTTTTGGCTATGTTCCTGATATTCGGGTCAGTGGTACGGGCGCTTATCCCCCTGGTCCCTATCATAGTGGTGATCGCCATAAGCGGTGCTCTGATGTGGCTGCTGGACATTCCCCAGACATCCCTCAGTATTAGCACCAACAGTATCATCCTGGGCCTGGGAGTGGATTATTCCATCCATATCATGCACCGCTACAAAGAGGAGCGGGAAAACGGGGCTAATCCCAATGAGGCCATCCTGACCTCTATTTCAAGGATAGGAAAGGCCATCGTGACCTCGGGACTGACCACATCAGGAGGATTTGCCGCAATGGTGCTGTCCCCTTTCCCGCTTATGCAATGGTTCGGTATCATTGCGTTCATTTCCATAATACTGATACTCTTCCTTACGTTGACGATGCTGCCAGCCATGTTGATATTGATCGACAGGCAAGGTGCGAATCACTTAAAGTACAGGGTCATGCTGAATGAAACAACGGTATGATCTGTGGTCCTGACAGCAAGGATAATATATCCCGAACACCCCATCATTAATAGAACAGATGTTCAGGGGAGAGGTATCAATATGAGCATAAACAATTCTATAAATGTCTTAATAATGGGTGCAGCCGGGCGGGACTTCCACAATTTCAATGTTTATTTCAGGCGCAATACTACGTACCATGTAGTAGCGTTCACTGCCACACAGATACCGGATATCGAGGGCAGGACATACCCTGCTGCCCTTGCCGGTGAGCGGTATCCTGACGGTATCCCCATATACCCGGAAGCTGAGCTTGTCGACCTGATACATTCACTTTCTGTTGACCTGGTTGTCTTCGCCTATAGCGATGTGACCTATCATTATGTCATGTCAAAGGGTGCTATTGTCAATGCGGCAGGTGCTGATTTTATCATGCTGGGACCGGATTACACGATGATCGGGAGCAGCAAACCCGTGATATCGGTATGCGCGGTGCGTACAGGTAGCGGCAAGACCTCGGTGAGTAAAAAAATATGCCAGATACTGCGAAAGCTGGGCAAGACCTCATCGGTGGTCAGGCATCCCATGCCCTACGGGGATCTGGCAAAACAGGCAGTGCAGCGTTTTTCATCGTACCAGGACCTGGATGAAATGAACACTACCATCGAGGAGCGGGAAGAATACGAGACCCATATCGATACGGGATGTACGGTATTCGCGGGTGTGGATTATGAAAAGATACTGCGCAGGGCCGAAACAGAGGCAGATATCGTGGTATGGGACGGAGGTAACAACGATTTCCCGTTCTTTAAACCTGACCTGAGCATCGTGGTGGCAGACCCCCACAGGGCAGGGGACGGGCTCACCTATTATCCCGGTGAGATAAACCTGCGGATGGCTGATGTGGTGGTGATCAATAAACAGGATACTGCCGAACTGGAAAATATTGAACTGGTGCGCCGTAACATTATGGAGGTCAATCCTGATGCCACGATAATTGATTCCGCCTCCCCCATCACGGTGGAACATCCTGAGATGATCAGAGGTAAACGGGTGCTGGTCGTGGAGGACGGGCCAACCCTGACCCATGGCGGCATGAAATACGGTGCGGGGACCATTGGTGCCAAAAAGGCAGGAGCGAGCGAGATCGTTGACCCCAGGCCGTATACGGTGGGGACCATTACCGAGACCTTCACAAAATATCCTGATACAGGGCCGTTGCTGCCTGCCATGGGTTACAGCCCCCGGCAGGTGAGCGACCTGGAAGAGACCATTAACAGGGTGGATTGCGATGCTGTGGTCATCGGGACACCCATCGACCTGAACCGGATCATCAAGATAAACAAACCGTCCACCAGGGTGCGTTATGAGATAAAAGAGATTGGGGAGATCACCCTGGAATTGATCGTCAGGGAGTTCCTGGAAAGGGTGGGTGTGTGAGCCTCATAGTCACCGCGCTTGGTGGTAATGCCATTATCAAGCCGGGGCAGAAAGGTACCATTCAGGAGCAGTTCGACAACACGTTCGAATCCATGGGCCATATCGCCCATCTGGTGCGTGCGGGCCACCGGGTCGTGCTGACCCACGGGAACGGACCCCAGGTTGGCTTTATTATGATACAGGTGGAGTCAGCCCGCGGAAAGGTACCCGATGTGCCGCTGAATGTGGACGTGGCCCAATCACAGGGCAGCATGGGGTACATGATAGCCCAGAGCCTGCTGAACCAGTTGAAGGACCACCAGCTCGAAACCCGGGTGGCCCCGGTGGTCACGCAGGTGCTGGTGGACCCACACGATCCTGCGTTCAGGCATCCCACCAAGCCGGTGGGGCCGTTCTATGACCGGGCGCATGTGGAGGATTTCGAACGCTTCGGCCATGTGATGGTTGAGGACAGCGGGCGGGGCTGGCGCAGGGTGGTGCCTTCGCCCGTGCCAGTGGGTATCGTTGAAGTGGAGGTCATTAAGGAACTCGTCCGGGACGGTGTTATCGTGGTGGCCTGCGGGGGCGGGGGCATCCCTGTGATTGAGGAG